>NZ_JBFAMX010000411.1:0-9236 GCF_040659615.1 Nonomuraea sp. NPDC049784 | reverse complement strand
ACCGCTCACGGTCCTCAAGCAGTACATCGAACAGCAGAAACGACCCGTGTGAGCTGACCTGCTCACCGACGCGGAAGGCTAGAGCACGCTCGCGCTCTAGCCTTCCGCGTGGGCCTTCACCCCCGGCGTGAACGCCGGAGCACTGGCCCACAGTTCGGTAGAAGCGGCGGACCACTTCCTTGTTCAGCTCGGGCTGGGTCGGGTTTTCACTCGGCCTGGAAGTTCCCTTTCCTTCGAAGGTGCCCCGGAATCGGTGTGGATCCGGGGCGCTTGTGGCTGGTTCGCTCGCCGCGTGCTGGTCGGCTTTGCGGCGTCCTGTCAGGGTGTCGGGTCGCCGAACCAGTGGGTCGCGGCGTGCCGGAACGCCTCGTGATGGGGGTCGTGGTCGTCGGTCCAGGCGACGATGCCGTCGGGTCGGACCAGCAGGGCGCCGAATCCTAGGTCGTTGCTCACCGGCCCGGCCGCGTAGCGGATCCGGCCTTTCCAGCTCATCGCCGCATCGTGCAGGCGCTGGTCGGTGGTGAAGTCGAGTGCGACGCCGTGTCCTTCTCGCAGCAGGTCGCCGAGGCGGGTGCCGTCGGCGAGACGGAAGTCCGGGGCGGTCCGGCCGACGAGTGGCTGGTCGCTGCCCAGGTCGTAGCGGTGGGACAGTCCTGAGGTGCTGCGGAACACGTGGGTGGTCCCGTCGCGGGTGTCGAGCAGGTTGTGGACCAGCCGTCGCAGGGCCGGGGCGTTGGGGCCGGGGTTCATGGTCGCGACCTGGGCGCGTGACCAGTCGAGGATCGCCGCGCCGACGGGGTGGCGTTCGGCGGTGTAGGTGTCGAGCAGGCCCTCTGGTGCGGTGCCGTGGATGGTGGCGGCGAGTTTCCAGCCGAGGTTCATGGCGTCGCCGATGCCGAGGTTGAGTCCCTGGCCGCCGAGCGGGGAGTGGATGTGGGCGGCGTCGCCGGCGAGCAGGATGCGGCCGTTCCGGTAGGTCGTGGTCTGCATCGCGCGGTCGGTGAAGCTGGAGGCGAGATGGACCTCGGTGAGTGTCGCGTCGGTGCCGGAGACCCGGCGCAGGACCGTCTGGAGGTGCTCGCGCGTCAGCGGCTGCGAGCGGTCGAAGGCGCCGCCGTCGAAGTCCATCATCCCCAGGTGTCCCTCGAAGGGCGTCCGCAGGTACATGCCGGTCGGCGTCAGGTTGAAGCCCAGGTCCAGCTTCTGCGGATCGGCGAAGGTGACGCGGGCGGCGTAGCCGGTGAACAGCGGTTGGGTGCCGACGAAGTCAAAGCCCGCCAGTTGGCGCACCGTGCTGCGTCCGCCGTCGCATCCCACGAGCCAGCGCGCCCGGTAGTCGCGCCTGCCGGCTCGTGTGACGACGGTGTCGCCGTCCTGGGTCACGGCCTCGACAGGAACGCCACGCAGGATCTGCACGCCGAGCCTGGCCGCCCGCTCGGCCAGTACTGTCTCGACCGCGTCGAGGCTGGTCATGATGCCCTCCATCGCCGGGCCGGGCAGCCGGAAGGGGAGGGCGGCGGCGTCGATGTTGGCCGGGTCGAGCCGCATGCCCGCGAAGTGGCTCACGTCACGAGGAGCCGGCGGCTCGTGCGCGTCGGGGTCCGCGCCGATCTGCTCCCCGTCGGCGCCTGAGGCTTTCAGCAGGTCTTCCAGCATCCCGCGGCGGTAGAACGTCTCGACTGATCCGGCGTGCAGGCCCCGCATCCCCAGCGGGAGCGCCTTCCACGGCGAGGTCTGCTCCTGGTCCCGCTCCAGCACCAGGACCGAGCAGTCCGCCAGCGCGAGCTCACCGGCAAGGAACAGGCCCACCGGGCCGGCACCCACGATCACCACGTCATACACGTTGAGCCTCCTTCGATCAGGATCGCCCGGCAAGACCCCAGGCGGCTTATGGAGCATCGCTCCAATGATGGAACAGTACTCCATGTTGGATCGATGCTCCATACATGCCAGAATGTCAGGCATGGCCATACGGACACGTCAATCACAGCGGCGCAGGCAGGTGCTCACCCGGGAGCGCATCGTCGAGACCGCTGTCGAGCTGCTGGACGCGGTGGAGGAAGGTGCTCTGACGGTCCGGGCGCTGACCAGCCGCCTGGCCACCGGTCCCGGCGCGATCTACTGGCACATCGGCAACATGGACGAGCTGCTGGAGGCCGCGACCGACGCCGTCGTCACCACCGCCCTGGCCACGCGACCCACCCAGCCCGCCGAGCCCGCGGAAACCACCGAGGCCGGCGGGGCTGGAGGCACGCCCCAGGACGAGATCCGCACCGTCGCACTCGGCCTGTTCGACGCGGTCATCGAACACCCATGGCTTGCCGCCCAGCTCGCGGTGCAGCTCACCCGTAACCCCTGGGGGCCGGTGACATTGCGGATCTTCGAAAGCATCGGCCGGCCGGTCCGCACGCTGGGCGTGCCGCAAGGCGACTGGTTCACCACGACCTCGACGCTGGTCCACTACATCCTCGGCGCCACCGCCCAGACCTCTCAGAACGCCGGCGACGACAGCGTCCCCGGCTCCGAGGCGGACCGCGCCGAGTTCCTCAACACCGCATCCAGGGCATGGCAAGATCTCGACCCCGACGACTACCCGTTCATCCGGGCCATCGCAGACCAGATGCGTGAGCACGACGACCGCGAACAGTTCCTCACCGGCATCGACCTCGTCCTCACCGGCATCACCACCCTCCATCCACCCCGTCTCCAGCACCACCGGACTCGTGGATAGCCTGCTGCTCATCAACTGAACCCCACCGGCACAACCACGACCCCGGTGCTGCTCACGGTGGTGACGCCGGCACCTCCACCGGCGCCGCGCCTGCCGAAAACTACGTCCATGCAAGTCAAGCGGCATGTGAGGACTCGTGAAAGATTCCGCCGAGCCGGTCTTGCCGGCACACATTCAGGTCGGTGATCCGCTCTGGATCCGTGATTGAATCGGGGACGGCGCGCAGCGGGGCCGCTTGGTCCAGGGCTTGATGGGCTCGGTGCTGGTTGTAAAACCGTTCGTACTCGCGCAGTGCGTGACGCAGGTGGCGCTCATTCCACAGGAGGCAGCGGTCGAGGAGGTTGCGGCGGCAGGACTGCGCCCATCGCTCCATGATCGAGTTCATCCGCGGCACCCGGATACCGGTGAACACGGTCTGGATACCTGCGTCGGCAAGGATCTCCTCCACGAGAGCAGGAAACTTCCCATCCCGATCTCGGATCAAAAAGCGCGCCCGGCAGCCCGCATCTTCGAGATCCATCACCAGATTCCTGATCGCCTGGATGACCCAGCGCGTGCTCGGGTGAGCGGTGGTGCCGAGCACACGAACGCGCCGGGTGGCGTGCTCGATGACGGCCAGGATGTGCCGCCGCTGGCCGTTGAGAGCGACTGTCTCGATAAATCTGCCTGTCCCAGTCCTCGACCGCCAGGTCCCCTATGGGGGAGATGAGCTGGACACCGGCGTTGGCGAAAACCAGGTCCACCCTCCCGAACCGCTCGTGTACGGCGGCGGCCCGGGCGAGCGCGTGGCGGTCGGTCACGTCGGTAGGCATTGCCAGCGCCCTGCCTGCGCGCTGGTTGATCCGCTCGGCGGTCGCGTCGGGCCGGTCCGCTTTCTCTCCTGGTCGTGATCACAACGTGGTCAGCGGAATGGCTGCGCCTGCGCGTCAGTGGATGGCTGCCGAACATACGGTCACCACCCGGTCGGCGACTTCGCTGCGGCCCTGCGGCGTCATCAGCAGGCTTCCGGGTCCCAGCCGCAGGCGATGATCCGCTTTCGGTTGGAACGGTGCTACCCATGGCGACGAGCCCAAACTCACGAACGCTGTCCGGGCGGGCATCACTGTCTGAGTGCGTGCATGCGGAGCGGGTGGTCGTCAGCCGGCGTGGGCGATGTCCAGTTCCCGTTCTCGGATGGACTTGGTGTTGCTTCGCAGCGAGCGCAAGGCGTTGCCGATCAGCGGGAGCCGGAGGCTGCGCGCCATGAGGGGCCGGAGGGCGATCTGCCGCTGGTTGCCGGGGGTGACGAAATATCGCTGTTCGACGCCGTTGGCCTGGTAGTAGGTCATGTGCGGGCGGAGCTGCGCCTCCCAGGCGCGTAGAGCGCCGCGGATGTCGCCGGGGTGACGGTGCAGCATGCTGCCGAGCAGGTCGGCTCCGGCCAGCGCGGCGGAGATCCCCATGGCGGCGTACAGGCTGGGGCACCACGCGGAGTCGCCGGCCAGCACGACCCGGCCGTGCGACCAGGCGTCCATGCGGGGTTGCTCCACCGAGTCGAACAGGAACTCGCCGGCGGCGTCGAGCGCGTCAAGCGCCTCGCCGAGCAGCCGGCCCGTGGGCTGAGGTCCGTACGCGGCGCGGACCCGTTCGGCGGGCCGGCCGGTGAAATCGGCGTCGACGTCGTCGGTGCGGTACGAGAAGAGCACGGTGGGCGGGTGGTCGGCGAACGGAAAGACCCACATGGCCCGGCCGGGCTCGAGGAGACTCGCCCCCTCGTGCGGGGAGAGCCCGCCGATCGGGCGCGGCAGCATCGTCGCCGCGATCATGTAGCCGAGCCGGTGCAGATACCTGTCGTGGGGGCCGAAGACGAGACGCCGGACCGTGGACCGCAGCCCGTCGGCGCCCACGACGAGGTCGAATCGCTCGGTCACGGATCCACCGTCGCCTTCGAGCGTCACCTCGACGCCGCAGGCGTCCTGCTCGATGTGGGTGGGGGTCGTCGCGTAGCGGATCTCCACGTCGGGCGGGAGCGCGGCGAAGGCGGCCCGTTCCACGTCACCGCGCAGCATCATGCGCGGCGAGACCGGCAGATCCGCGAACCCCAGGCCAGGTTTGCGAACGCCGGCGCGGTCCACCGTGTAGGTGAGGCCGCCGGGCGGCGATCGGTCGGGGATGGCGTCGAGAATGCCGAGTCGCCGCGCCGCGGCCTGGCCGGCGCCGAACAACACGACGAAGTAACCACCCGATCGACGGCCCGGCGCTCTTTCCACGATCACCGGATCCCAGCCGATGCGCCGCAGGGCGATCGCCGTGGCGATGCCGCTGACGCCGAGCCCCACGACCAGGGCCCGTTTCCTGTTGCTGCTCAACGCAGTCATGACTTCCTCCTCGGATGTGACGGCTAGGGGACGAGAACGATGCGGTCGTCGGTCGCGGCGGTCCACGCCTGCGCGACCTGGGCGAGGGGTACGGCGCGGGCCCGTACGTCGATCGCGCCCTCGGCCACCGCTGAGGCCAGCTCCGGCAGCTCGGCGAGGAAGTCGCGGGCGGGGACCGAGCCGATGCCGCTCCCGACGATCTGCAGGCGGGCGGAGCGCAGTGCCGCGGAGGGGATCGGCGCGGTCTGGCCGGCGATGGATCCGATCTGGATCCAGGTCAGCGGGGCGGTGCGGTCGGCGCGGGCGGTGAGCATCGCCATCATGGCGGCGGCGGCGGGTTGGCCCCACACGTAGTCGATGACCACGTCGACGTCGGCAGCGTGGCCGATCTGGTCGAAGGTGATCGTCTCGTCGGCGCCGAGCGCGGTCAGCGCCTTCAGGCGGGTGGTGTTGCGGCCGGCGGCGATGACCTGGGCGGCGCCGAACAGTTTGGCGATCTGGACCGCCATCCGTCCGGCGTTGCCAGTGGCGCCGAGGACGAGGACGCGCTGGCCGGAGTGGAAGTCGACGCGTCGGCGCAGCGCGACCCAGGACGACATGGCCGGGTTCATCGCGGCGGCGATCCGCACGGGGTCGATGCCGTCGGGCAGGATCACGCTGCGGCGAGGGTCGATCAGGGTGCGGTCGGCGAACGTCCCCAAAGAGGTGTCGTCCAGGGCCACGTAGCGGAGGTTGCCCTCCTGGTCGCGTACGACGCCGTCGACGCCGGGGACCAGCGGGTACATGCCGTTGCTGGAGTAGTGCGAGCCGTTCGCCTTGGCCCTGGTCAGGTGGTGCAGGCCGGCCGCGAGGACCTCGACGGCCAGCTCGTCGCCGTGGCGTGGTGCGGGGTCGGGGTGTTCGCGATAGACCGGCGGGGCCTCGGATGCCGGGATGACGGCAGCGTGCATGGTGCCCTCCTGAGGTGGTTTGCATTTCCAACTAAATTCATGATGGTTGGAAATGCAAACTATGTCAACGGATGCGGCGTGATCGATGCCGTATCCGTCAATGACCTGGCGCGGGATCGGGCCGCGAGGCGTCCCCGGCGACGGTGGCGTCGGCGTTCCTCGCTCCAGCATGGTTGGCATTTCCAACCATGCCGAACTAGCATGACGGCATGACCACCGCCGACGATGTCGTGGACGCCCTCGTCCGGACCACCTTCGAGGTGGCCGGTGTGCTGACCCGCATCGGTGGCGAGCATGATTTGTCGCTCACCCAACTACGGGTGCTCGGCATCCTCCGCGACCGCCG
Source organism: Nonomuraea sp. NPDC049784 (assembly GCF_040659615.1). Lineage (NCBI taxonomy): Bacteria > Bacillati > Actinomycetota > Actinomycetes > Streptosporangiales > Streptosporangiaceae > Nonomuraea > Nonomuraea sp. NPDC049784. The sequence goes on along the minus strand of NZ_JBFAMX010000411.1, from coordinate 2,852 downwards.
CGCCCGTGTCACCGAACTGGCCGCCTACCTCGGCCTGGACAAGTCCACGATGTCCACCCTCGTCGACCGCGCCCAGCGCCGGGGACTGCTGACACGCGGCAAGAACCCCGATGACGGCCGGGTCGTCGAGGTGTACATGACCCCGGCCGGGCTCGAACTCGCCAAACGCGTGGAGGACGACATCCGGCGTGCCCTGGCGCCCGCGACCGGCCGCCTGGACCCGGAACAGCTCGATCGGCTCGTCGACCTGCTCGTCGACCTGCTCGACGTCGTCTCGGCCCGCCCGTCGCGTACACACGCCGCACCGGGGCCGACGGCCGCGCACTGATGGTCGAACAGGGCCACAGACAGTTCCTGACGTCTGCGGCGTTCGCCCCATCGAGGTTCCCGGGCGGTGTGCCTCAGGTCACCAGGCCCCTGCGGTAGGCGTAGACCACCGCCTGTACGCGGTCACGCAGGTCGAGCTTGGTGAGGATGCGCGACACGTACGTCTTGACGGTCTCCTGGCTGATCACCAACATCGCGGCGATCTCGCTGTTGGACAGGCCGTCGGCGATGAGGCGCAGCACCTCCAACTCGCGCGGAGTCAGCGCGACCTCGTCACCGTGCGGGGACGATCTCGGACCGCCCGATCCGTAGCGTTACGACGCAGCCGCGGCGCCCCCGTTGCCTTCCACTGCACCGCCGTGCGCCTCACCCGGCATTCGCTCCCTCACTGGAGGACCTCATGCTCCGCAAGATCAAGACACCGCCGGGCGTCCGCAGGTCGATCTCCTCGACCACGTCCTCGTTGTCGAGAAAGAAGATCTTCTCTATCTCGGCCGGGGTGGGCGGACCGTCGTAGCGGCCATACTTCGCCGCTTCTGAGTCGCTCAAGAAGTCGACAGGCATACACGCAACGTATGACCTATCAGACACAGTGTCGTCAAAGCAACGCAACCATTACCAACAGCTACCTACCGTAACGATAGATAGATCAAGGTAGCGCTGTGAAACCGGGCGGAATCCGACGCGAGCCTCGTTCAGAAGAGGAAGACGACAGGGGACTCGCTGGCCGGCAGAAACCCCGTTAACGCCGGATTTCGTGCCAGTAGTGGGCCTACCACCTGCTCGGCCTGAAATCGGGCCTGGAGGGCGGCAAGGCCGCTCCCTACCCTGACGACATGCCGATCAGCAGCTGGGGCTGACGCGGGTGACCACGGACCTGATCGCCAGGCACGGGCCGGCGACGAAGAGGCGTTCCGCCGGCTCGTCGACCCGTGCCGCGGCGAACTCCACGTGCGCTGCTATCGCATGCTCGGCTCGGCCGAGGACGCCCTGCAGGAAACTCTGTCGCTGGCCTTCGTCACCGCGCTGGTACCGTACAAACAAAGGTTCTTGATCTCCGTACAGACCAATTCCGGATACTCTGCCGGGCGTGCGGCGATTAACGACTCCACGGACGGTATGGCTCGCGCTCGCGACGGCCATCGCGGCAGCGACGGTAGCCGTGATCATCGTGTGTTCTCGTCGGCGCGCCGCCACTGAACCGCAGCCAGTGCAGCAGGAGCCCGGCATCTCGCCCTCTCCCCCGGCGAGCACTCCCGCTTCCGGGGGGCTTCCTGTCCCGATTCTCGGGACTCCCAGTGAAAGCGATTTCGAGCGCTACGCCACCAGGCCGTCCTGGTTGGACCGCCCCGCGACCAGAGTTCGCCCGCCACGGGAGCCGCTGAGCGCATCAGATCGCCGCCGTGTGACCCGCTGGGGTGCGGCCGGATTCGTGCTTGTTCTGCTGGCTTCCGGCACGCAAGCGCTCGAGTCCGCGGTCTTCTCCAAGGAACCAGTGGCGGTGACTGCCGGCGAGGTCGTCATCACGCAGGGGAGACCGCTCCAGGACGGGGCATGCGATGAGGTGCCCTCGGAGAGCTCGGCCACCTGCTTGTTCCTGGACATCCAGAGTGACGACGATTCGCCCGCGTCCATGTCCACGCCTGCTCAGGAGCCGGCAGCGTCCGCTGCGGAAACCCCCGACGAGGACTGCCGGCCCAAGGACGCCGCCCCGACAGTACGCACGCTCAACGCGAAAGTGGCCCGGGCGGTCAACCGGCAATGGCGGCGGATCGAGTCATGGCTGAAGGCCAATGCCCCCAGGAGTTACCGTACGCTCGGCAAGCCAGGAAAGGTAGCGGATATCGCGGCGGCGGAGGCCGAGATGGGCCTGCGCTTCCCTGACGACCTGCGGGCGTCGTTGCTGCGGCACGACGGGTCCATCTACCTGAAGGACACCTGGGCCTTCGGTTTCTTGGGCAACACGAGTGCGAGTGTTTCGGAGATCCGGGATACATGGCGGGGACTGTGCGAGATCGACCATGAGGACGTCGGGGATCCGGGATATTCCGATCCCCGAACGGAATGGTGGGACGGGCGCATGCTGGCCGTCGGCGCCGACGGAATGGGAGATCATCTCGTCATCGACTCGGTGAAGCGTGACGTCGGCGACACCGATCACGAGGGCAGCAACGCCTGGCGGGATCCGGATCCGTTCGTACTATGCCCTGCTGAAGGCCACCGCCGACGCCATGGAGAACGGCAAATCCATCGGCTACTGGAAGCCCAAGGCAGTTGACGGCGAGCTCGACTGGGAAGTCCTCTGAAGTAGCACCCGCCGAGGATTGATCGGGGGCCCATCTCGTGGAGACGAGCCAGGCGGCCAGAACAGCATGATCAGCTGAGTCTGCGACCTCTTGAAGCGTAGGAACGCGACGCCGAGAGCAGGCCACCGCGGTGTTCACCGCCGCACGGGGTGCCTTCGCCCGGCAGGACCCGCCCGCCGTCACCGCTGACGCCGGGAACGCTGCACCGCGGTGTCCTCC
>NZ_JBFAMX010000410.1:0-9238 GCF_040659615.1 Nonomuraea sp. NPDC049784 | reverse complement strand
CTGGCCGGCGGTCCCGTCCGGCTCGGCGACCAGGCCCAGCAGGAGGTGCTCGCACCCGACGTAGTTGTGGCCCAGCGAGGTGGCCTCGGTGACGGCGAACTCGAGCGCGTTGGCCGCAGTCCCGCTGAAGCTCCGCGGCCCGTCCGCCTCCGTGTCCGTCGCGGGCTGGTGGCGGTGGGCGAGGTCGCGTTTGACCTGTTCGGGCTCGATGTCCATGGCGTGCAGGACGCGCAGCCCCAGGTTGCCGCCCTCGGTCAGCATGCCGCCGAGCAGGTGCTCGGTCCCGACGCTCGCGGCCCCCTCCGCTCGGGCCTGGTCGGCGGCGAGCTTGAGCACGGTACGCGTTCTCGCCGTCAGGTGGGTCAGCGCCCCCGTCGGCTCCTCCAGGTCGAGATCGGCCAGGACGGTCTCCCTGATGGCGGTCACCCGGCGCACCGCCTGCTCGAGTGCTCGCTGGCAGACCGCCGACACCGGCACGCCGGCCTGCTTGACGGCCTCCGCCAGCTCATCCGGCAGATACACGTTGATCTTTGGCATACCCCTACTGTAACCCCAGAGGGGTTACACAGCAATGGGCTAATCGGGGAAGCCTGCCAGGGCGCCCGAGACCGACACGCGGGGGTCGGCGGCGCCGGGCACGATCACGGTGAGAAGCCCGCGGCGGGAGGGGACAGCACGGTCACCACCTCGGCGGTACGCAGGTAGCCGGTCGAGATCAGCCCGGGACGCACGCCCATCCCGGACCCGGGGAACTGCAGGAGCGTCACCCGCCAGTCCCCGTCCCCGAGCACCACCGCGCCCTCGCTCCGGGAGACCGGCGTCGCGATCGTCTCCCCCGTCATGTGCGGCCTTCCGACGTTCCAGTGGTCGTCTCTCATCACCCGATACGCCGGATCGCTTTCACACCGCCGTCATTCCAGGAAGCGGCGCACGTCGGCGATCTCCGCGTCGAGCAGATCACCGGGAAGCTCGTCGAACGGCTGGACGCTCACCTGTGCGCCCTTCCGCCCCCACACGCCCCTGATCACGCCGCCCACCAGCACGACGGGCCGCAGGATGCCTCCGCCCGGGAACACCGTCCTCGCGTGCTCGGCCGCCAGGATCGGGTCACGGCTGCGCCAGCCCATCAGGTATTCGTCGAAGGCGGGCGCCAGGCGTACCACCGGCTCCTGCTCCGGGGGCGGCGGGCCGGCGGCGCTCAGGCTCCAGGCGGTGCGGGCCTCGCCCAGCGGCAGGCCCGACCAGGCGGCCAGGTCCTCGGGCTCGGCGGGGTGGTGGGCGCGGCGGTAACGCGTGGCCAGCTCCTTGAGCGCGCGGTCGCGGTCGGGCTCGGGGGTGATCGGAGCGCCCAGCCAGTCGGCGGTGTGCACGTACGTGGGCTTGCCCGCGCGGGGCGGGCCCAGCACGGCCTGGCCGTGGTGCGCGGCCAGCGCCACCAGGTGCACGACGCCCTGGCCGCGGGCGCGGCCCGCCAGGCGCTCCTCCAGCTGGGCCTTGGTGAGCGGGCCCTGGCCCTCGAGGGCGCGGCCGATGAGCCCGAGCAGGTCGTCGCCGGTGACGCCCTCCTCGCGGAGGCGGCGCAGGGTGTTCGTGGCGCGCCGGGTGAGGGCGTGCAGCCAGGGCAGGTCGTCGGCGTGGACGAAGTGGAGCGTGCCGCGCGGGCCCCAGGTCCTGACGATCTCGCGTTCTTGCCAGGCGGTCTCGACGTCCTGCCTGGTGAGGGTGGCGGAGCGGGCGCGGAAGGCGAGCAGGGCGGCGGGGACGTCCTGGGCCTGCATCGCCCCCAGCCGCCTGACGATCTCGCCTGGCGCCAGGCCCGGCGGGCGGTGCAGGAGCTGGGCCTCGACGCTTCTCATGCCGGGCATCATCGCAGGAGGAGGCGGTTGCGGATGCGGGCGGTCAGAGGGGTCCTGGCGCGTACGGCCCTGCGGATGGCGTCGCTGCGCTGCCAGGCCGCGGTGGCGGCGTCCTCGGTGACGGTGTCGGGGGCGTATCTGACGTAGTTTGAAATTTCCGCCAACGGCCTGACGTGTGCTGATATTTCATCTGACTGCCGGGCGACGACGTCCGCGGCCGTCAGGGCGTACCGGCCCTTCAGGCCCAGGTCGTCGCACGTCTGCCGCCACGCGCCGAGCACCCGCTGCTCGGGCTCCTGGGCCCGCCGGCGCTTCCGCCTGCGCCACCACGGCAGGGCCGCCACCACGCCCGCGTACGCCACCAGCAGCGCCCCGCCCGCCACCGACGCGACCACCCACATCGCCGGCCCGCTCTCGGGCTCCTCGCCGTTGCCGGTGGTCTGGGGCTGTGACGTCTTGGGCCGGTCGCCCCCACCCTGAGTGAACTCGCTCTCCAGCTCCTCGCTCTCCTCGATGGCCGACGACACGACGTCGTGGTCGTCCTTGGCGCCGCTCCGGCCGGGTGTGGGGTAGAACGGCCGCCAGCCCAGCTTGTCGAACTTGATCTCCGCCCACGCCATCACATGGCCCGACTTGACGTGATATATCCCGCCGGACGCTTCCCCTGGCCGGAACCCCACCACCACCCGCGACGGCAGCCCGAGCGTCCTGGCCATGAGCGCGAACGCGGTCGCGAACTGCTCCGACGTCCCCCGATGCGTCGTCTGCAGGAAGAACTCCAGCCCCTTGAGCGAGTGCCCGGGGGGCGCGGTGACGTCGTAGCCGGCGTTGGTGCGCAGGTACTTCTGCAGCCGGTACGCCTGCGTGATCGGCGTGGTCGCGCCCTTGGTGGCCTCCTGGGCTAGCCTGCGGAACAGCCGCTGCTGCGGTCCGGCGGGGAACGCGGTCAGGCTCGGGTCGTTCACGGGCGTGGCCGCGAGCAGCTCCTCCTTGGACGGCTTGGGGACCCGCGAGGTCACCTCGTAGCTCGTCCCCTTGGCGGGCCTCGCGGCCGCCAGCAGCGCCCCGCTCTCGGGGTCCACCATCAGCCCTCGTACGCCGCTGACCTGCTCGGGCCGCTCGGCCGCGGGCAGCCAGGTGCCCGGGAGGCCGTCGAACGTCACCTTCTGGCGCACGACGTCCACCTTGCCCGTCCACTCGCCCTCGGGCACCCTGCCGCCGGTGGGCTGGAAGCGGGCGCCGGAGGTCCATCGGACGCCGTCGTACCGGTCGAGCACGGCCAGCCGCCAGTTGAGCGGTTTGCCGGCCTTGACGGTGAACAGCTCCCTGTCGGGGATCTGCAGCCACGCCGAGACCCGGTCCAGCGGGCTGACGCTGTCGATGCGTACGGGCGGGGGGAGGTCGGCGTCGTCACGGGGGTTGTACGGCCGCGCGGCGATCGGCAGCAGCGGGCCCGCGACCAGCGCCAGCGCGGCCAGCGCGGCGGCGGCCGGCATCCCGGCGAGCAGCCAGATCGGGGGGCGGTCGTCGCGCAGGAGCGCCAGGGCGGCGATGAGCACGAACAGCGCGCCCGCGACCGGCAGGTTCGATCCCTCGCCGTCCACGCCCAGCAGGAGCGCTGTGCCGAAGACGAGGAGGGCGGGGACGGCGGCCGCGATCCTGGTGCGGGTCCTGGCCATGGTCTCGGCGCCGATGGTGGCGGCCGTCCAGATCAGGGTGTGGACGAGGACGAGGAGGTGCGGCTCGGGCTGGGCGGGCAGGAGGGTGGTGAGCAGGGCGTGCCACGAGTTCGCCACGTCGGCGAAGAGGCCGGGCTCGAGGCCCTTGTAGAGGGGGATGGTGCCGGCTAGCCAGAGGAGGAGATCGAGGGCCAGGGCCAGCCACAGGGGGCGTCTGTGTGTGAGTGCGGCGACTATGGCGGGGGCGGTGGCCGCCGGGATGACGGCGATCAGGAGGGCGGCGCCGGGGAAGACGCGATGGAACCCCCAACCGGCCGTTCCCGCGATGGCCGCCACGAGCACCAGCCCGGCCGGCCTCCGCCACAACGCCGTCCCGGCCCGGCCCGCCACCGGCCCACGCACCGGACGACCACGCCGCGACGCCCGGTCGGGCGAGCCCGGCGGGTCCGGGGTGTGGTGGGTCATCGGGACCCCCACGCGAGCGGGAGCGCGTCCAGGGAGGCGATCGGGAGGACCGTGATTCCGGGGACGGCGACCTGGCCGGGGCCGACGTAGACGCAGATCACCCGGTCGAAGCGCCGGCGCACACCGGCCGCGCGCCCGGCTTCCTCGGGGTCGGCTGTGACCAGGACCAGGGAGCCGCCGCCCCGCGCCACGCGCAACGGCTCCGTGACGCTCCCCGCGCCCGCCCCCACCAGGGCCAGGCGGTCCAGCACGCTTTCGGGGTCCTTGGTGTCCGGGACAGGGCCGTCGCCGGTGAGGAGCCGTACCGGGAAACCGGCCCTGGCGGCGGCCAGCGCGACCGAGGCGGCGGCGTCCACGGCCAGCTCCGTGAGGTCGCGCGTGTCCAGGACCACCGTGGTGGTGGGGAGGCTGGCGTCGATGAGCTGGCGGACCATGAGCGTTCCCGTGCGGGCGCTGGACCGCCAGTGGACGTGGCGCAGGTCGTCGCCGACGACGTACTCGCGCAGGGTGTGGAAGGTGACCGTGCCGCTGGGCGCGTTGTCGCTGGTGGGGCCCTCCAGGTGGTGGGCCCTGCCGGACGGGGGGACGGGGAGCGCGACCGTGCGGGGCCGTACCAGGAGGGTGACGGGCGAGCCGTAGGACCTGACGCGGCGTGTGAGCCCGAACGGGTCGGCCCGGATCAGCAGCAGCGGCCCCACCGGGATCTCGCCGCGGACGTCCGTCGGCAGCGGGTACGACACCGTGCGGACGGCGCCCTTCGGCAGCCTGGGCAGGTCCACGGTGTGCTCCGACGCGCCGATCCGGTCCTGGGCGCGTAAGCCTGACAGGCCACGGCGGCCGAGGTTGGAGACGTTCAGCACGGCCACGGCGGCGTCGCCGCGCGGCACCTTCAGCGGCGTGATCTCGCGATGCACCTCGAGCCTCGGTTTGGGGGCGGTCCAGGCGAGCGCGACGGCCAGCGCGAGCAGGCCGCCGGTGGCGAGCACGACGAGCTCGGGGTAGCCGAGCGCGAACCCGGCCGCGTACAGCGCGACGGACCCGGCGAGCGTCCCCCAGCCCAGCGGAGTCAGCACCGCGGAGAGCCGGATCGGTGGCGGAGGCCGCATCTACGCCGCCTGCGGCACCGGCATCCCGGCGAGTATCTCGCCGAGCGCGGCCGCGGCGGTGACCTCGCGCAGTTCGGCCTCGGGGGTGAGGATCAGGCGGTGCGCGAGCACCGGTACGGCCAGTGCCTTGACGTCCTCCGGCACCACGAAGTGCCGCCCGGCGGCGGCCGCCTTGACCCTGGCCGCGCGCAGCAGCGCCAGGCTCCCACGGGGGCTGGCGCCGAGCCGCAGATGCGGGCTGCTACGGGTGGCCGCGCACAGCGCGACGATGTAGTCGTACACCGGGTCGGCCACGTGGATCCGCGAGGCGAAGTCGATCATTCCCGCCACGTCCGACGCCCGCGCGACCACCGGCAGCCGCTCCACCTGCGGCCCCGTCGGCATGCCCTTGAGGACCTCCACCTCGGAGACGTGGTCCGGGTAGCCGACGGAGATCTTCATCAGGAACCGGTCGAGCTGGGCCTCGGGCAGCGGATACGTGCCGTCCATGTCGACCGGGTTCTGCGTGGCCACCACCAGGAACGGCCTGGGCACCGGATGCGGCTCCGCGTCCACCGTGACCCTGCGCTCCTCCATGACCTCGAGCAGCGCGGCCTGGGTCTTCGGCGAGGCGCGGTTGATCTCGTCGGCGAGCACGATGTTCGCGAAGACGGGGCCGTGGTGGAACTCGAACTTCTGGTGCGCCTGGTTGAAGATCGACACGCCGGTGATGTCGCTGGGCAGCAGGTCAGGGGTGAACTGGATGCGCCGCCACTCGGCGTCCACGCTGGCCGCGACGGACCGGGCGAGCGTGGTCTTGCCGGTGCCCGGTACGTCCTCGATGAGCAGGTGCCCCTCGGCGAACAGGCAGATCAGCGCCAGCTCGATCGCCTCGTGCTTGCCGCGGATGATGCGCTCGATGTTGCCGGCGAGCAGCTGAAAGCGCTGAGCGAACTGCCCGGCCAGCTGCGCGCTCTGCTGCGGCTGCTGGTAGGCCTGCTCGACCTGCTGCTGTTGTTGCTGGTACGGCTGCTCGAACTGCTGCTGGTACGGCTGCGCGGTCTGCTCGAACTGGTCCTGGTAGTTGTACTGGGTCAACTGAGTCCCCTTCTCAGTCGGTGCACTCGAAGAGCGGCGCCTCGGGGAATCCCCCGTCCGGAGTCGCCACCAGCGTGTCGTTCAGGTAGCCGTTGCCGTATTGGCTCTCGATCCGGTTCCAGATGTCGCTGGACCTGCCGGTGGACGTGTCGGTGTAGTTCTCGCCCTTGACCTGGCAGATCACCGTCAGGGTGATGTACACCTTCTGCGGGATTCTTCCGGCTTCTCCGGCCTTGGAGGGGCCCGGGCGGATGATCGTGGTCGTGTCCTCGTTGCTGGCGTTCTTGTATTGCTGCCGCGGATACGCCAGGTCCACCTCGGCCGTGGCGACGTCCGGGCTCTCCCCCGCCGCGTTCTTGGCCTTCAGCTTGAACGAGTACTTCTGGTTGTTCTTCAGCCCGTCCACGGTGAACGTCGTGCCCTTGATGCCGCTGTTGGCCGCGGCGCCGGTCAGCTCGTAGGTGACGCCCTCGTCGGCGTTCGCGGGGGCGTTCCAGCTCAGCTCGGCGCCCCGGTTCCTGGGCTTGGCCGCGAAGCCGGCCGGCGAGCCGGGCGCCACGCAGGGCTTGGCCCCGGCGCTGGGCTCCGACTCGACCTCGCCCCCCGGCCAGTGCGCGACCACCACGAACGTGTACTCGTTCGCGCAGTCCCCGCCCGTGAACTCGAACTGGAACGGCCCGTCCGCGTCCACCGACTGCGGCACGGACCTGCCGCCGCCGGACGTGGTCTTCAGCGTGTAGCGCTCGACCTTGCCGCCGGTGGACGGGCTGAAGCTCACCGTCACCTTGCCGGGCCCGGACCTGGCGGTCACGGCGCCAGGCGCGGACGGCGCGCTTGCCGAGGGCGTCGGCGATCTGGTGGGCTCGCGCGACGGGGTGGGGGTCGGCGTCGCCTCGCGGGTCGGCTCGGCCTCGCGCGTCCGCGTGGGGATCGGCTCCGTGCGCGTCGGAACGGGGTCGGGCCGGGTGTCGGTCTTCGAGGGGTCCGGGCGCGGCGTCTGCTTGGGCTTGGGCGTGCTGGTCGGCCCCGGTACGTCGGAGTCGCCCTTGTCGATGTCGTGCTTGCGGCCCTCGGGGTCGATGACGACGGCCTTGTCGCCGTTCTCGTCGTTGGCCCACAGGAGGCCGTCCTTGACGAACACGTCGACCGGGCCGGGCCCCTCGGCCACCTGGAGAGTGGTGGGCCGGCCGCCGGCCGCGCTGTCCCAGACGATCAGCGAGCCGCGGCCCTGGTCGGGCACGTACACCTTGGAGCCGAGCATCTGTGGCACCCCGAGCTTGGCGGGGTCGTCCGCCTCGAACTTGGTGCTGAGCACCGAGTTGGACGCGGTGTCGATCACCACGAGCAGCCCCGAGGCGCCCGGCGTCAATATCGGGACCATGGAGCCTTCGGTCGTGGCGGGGGTGAGCGCGCCGCCCTTGGCGGCCTGGGCCATGGCCTTGGGCAGCGTGACCTCGCCGACGCCGCCGTCCGCGCCGATGATCGTGGCGGTGGCCGCCCGGCTGTTGACCACGACCGGCAGGCCGCCGGCGATCGTGACCGCCAGCTCCTCCCCCGGCTCGCCGACCTTGACCGGGCTCGCCGCCACGCCCTTGGACACCGGTACGACCTCGCCCTTCGCGGTCACGGGGACCCACAGGCGGCCGCCGCCGTCGATGCGGGCCGCGCCGAGCGGTCCCGGCAGGGTGATCGGGGCGCCGACGGAGTTGAGCGTCGCCGGGTCGATCTGCTGGATCTTGCCGGATGCCGGGTCCACGGCGTACCCGGCCGTGCCGGAGACCGCCAGCTGCAGCCCGGCCGCGCCGAAGTCGCGGGTCTGGGAGACCGTGAGCTGGCTGGGCTCGATGCGGCTGACGTAGCCGGTGCGGTCGTCGACGAGCAGCACGTTCCCGCCGTCCTGGACGACGCGCAGCTGCCTGCCCGCCTTGTCGTCGAGATAGCCGTCGACCTCGCCGGACAGGCCGTTGACGTGCACGATCTTGCCTTTGGCCGTGGTCCAGAGCCAGGCGCCCACGTCGGCCAGCTTGGGGTTCGCGCTGGACACGCCCACGCCGAACCACGCCGCCGCGCCCACCAGGATCGTGGCCACCGCACCGGCGATCACGGCGGTGGCTCGATCACCCCGGAGCATGCGCACCCGTAACTCACCCCGTATGTACGATTACACAGCGTTTGCCCCCGTATTATCGGGCATCACACTAGCGTTCAGTGGTCCCTTGTGCGTTCGTACTCGCTGGTAGGGCTGTTGAGGTTGTTGTGGCGTGCCGAGACTGTCGGTGCGAAGCCGTACCTTAGTCCCCGTGTCCGAACAGCCCCTGACCCTCGACGCCGTCCTCACCGACGAGGCGGTCCTGTCGACCTATCGCCGCATGTTCGCCGCGCTGGCGCGCGACAGCGGCGCGGTGGTCGACGACCCTGCCCTGGTCGACATCGCCGAGACGCTGTTCTCGGCGTTCGCCGAGGCGGGCGAGGAGTGGCTGACGCACGACCAGATGCGTTTCGCGTGCCGGGCATATCCGGCCGACCAGTTCGACAACCGGCTGCGGGTGCTCAAGGGGCTGGGGGCCGTCCGCGAGGTGTTCCCCAAGCCCAACCAGCTGCGTTACCGGGCCTCGTTCACCAGTGTCGTCGGGCTGATGTTCATCAGGCGGATGATGTCCGACGGCGGCCAGTCGGAGATGCACCGGCTGCTGGCGCTCGAAGACCTCAACGTCGCCGATCCGCGCACGACGATGGAGGAGGCCAGGCAGAGCGCGGTCAACCTGGCGCGGGCGTTCCGGCTCTGGGCGCTGGAGCTGATCACGCTCAGCACGGGCACGATCGAGGAGCTGCGCGAGCAGGCGCCCAAGCTGTGGGGCACCGAGGAGATCGCCCGCCGCGCCCAGGGGCTGCACGGCACCATCCTGACGCGATGGCCTGAGCTCGACCGCGTCTGCACCGACCTGCGGGCGGCGATCTACGCCTACAGCGACGCCTCGCGCCGCGCCGCCGGCCGCCTGGCCGACTCGGCGGGCACCACGCGCAATCTGACGCTGCTGCCCACGGAGACGTGGCG
>NZ_JBFAMX010000409.1:0-9251 GCF_040659615.1 Nonomuraea sp. NPDC049784 | reverse complement strand
CGGCGGCGCTCGGCCCGCGTCTCCTCCAGGCGGTCGAACAGCCGCGCCACCACGAGCTGCTCCAGCACCGGGCTGGCGATGTCCACGGCGGCGCGGTACATGGCCAGCCGGCGCGCCAGCGCGGCCGTGGTGCGTACCCAGCCGATGCGCAGCCCGCCCCACCACAGCTTGGAGGCCGAGCCGATGCTGATCACGCGGCTGTCGGTGTCGAACGCCGCGGCCGGTGACGTTCGCGGCACCTCGTCCAGCGCCAGCTCCGACCACGTCTCGTCCACCAGCAGCACTGTCCCGGAGCGCCGGGCCGCGCCCACGATGGCGGCGCGGGTGGCGTCGTCCATGAGGGCGCCCGTCGGGTTCTGGAAGTCGGGCATGAGGTACGCCAGCCGCACCCCCGACTGGCGCATGGCCCCGGCCACCACGTCGGCCTGCCAGCCCTCGTGCGTGATGCCCACCGGGACGATCCTGGCGCCGCGCTGCCGGGCCACATCGATGGCGTGCGGGTACGTCGGCGACTCCACGAGCACCGGGTCGCCCGCGCCGACGAGCAGGCCGAGCACGAGCTGGATGGCGTGCTGCGAGCCCGTTGTGACGAGGATCTGCTCCGGCCGGGTGGCCAGGCCCCTGGCGGTGTAGCGGGCGGCGACGCGCTCCCTGAGGATCGGCAGTCCCATGGGGTCGTAGCCGTTGCCCATGCCGTACCTGGGCACATCCTCCACCGCCTCCAGCATCACCTCCCGCAGGACCGTCGGCGCGGGCGGGGCGGCGCTCTGGATCTGGATGAGGCCGTCGCCGTCGGTGCCGAGCCACGGGTTGTCCGTCGCGGTGGCCGGGTCGGGCAGGGCGGTCCAGCTCCCTGAGCCCTGGCGGCTCTCCAGGTAGCCGCGCTCGCGCAGCAGGTCGTAGGCCGAGGTCACGGTGGTGCGGCTGACCTTGAGGGTCTCGGCGAGGTGGCGTTCCGCGGGCATGCGCACGCGTACCGGGATCTGGCCGTCCATGATGCGGGCGCGCACACCGTCGGCGAGCGCGCGGTAGTACGGGCGCGCCGCCGGGTCGATCTGGATGAGCCGCGCCACCTGGGTCGCCGACAAATGCCTCATCAGGCCACTTTTCGCGATTGGCTCTGTTTTGGCAAATCCAGTGGATGCCACTCTGGGGCCACTATGAGCGAAGCGACCCTCCCCAGGCGCAGTTCCCTTCCCGCCCGTCTTGTCCGGTTGTACGGCGGACTCGCGCTATACGGCACCGGCATCGGCCTTCAGGTGGAGTCCGGGCTGGGAAACGACCCGTGGGACGTGTTCCACCAGGGCCTGGCCGTCAGGACCGGGCTGTCCATCGGGACGATCATCATCGGGATCGGCGCGCTGGTGATGCTGCTGTGGATCCCGCTGAAACAGAAGCCCGGGCTCGGGACCGTCAGCAACGTCCTCTTCCTGGGCCTCTTCGCGGACGCCGCGATCTTCCTGCTGCCCACGCCGTCGCACCTGGCCCTCCAGTGCCTGTACGTGGCGCTCGGCGTGGTCTCCATCGCCCTGGCCACCGTGCTCTACATCGGCGCCGGGATGGGGCCGGGTCCGCGTGACGGCATCATGACCGGGCTGGTACGGCTCGGCCTGTCGGTACGGCTCGGGCGCTTCCTCATCGAGATCACCGTCCTGGCCGCCGGGTGGCTGCTCGGCGGCACCGTGGGCGTGGGAACTCTGGTGTTCGCGCTGGCCATCGGCCCGCTGACCCAGCTGTTCACCCGCTGGTTCCCCCTGACGTGATCCCGTGGCCGGGCCGGGCATGACGCGACATGATCGGACCCGGTCACGGGATCGCCCCATGCGCGAGTAACGTCAAGGCATGCGGATCGAGGATTACGCCCTGATCGGAGACATGCAGTCCGCGGCGCTGGTCGGCAGAGACGGATCCATCGACTGGCTGTGCCTGCCCAGGTTCGACTCGCCGTCGTGCTTCGCGGCGCTGCTCGGCAGCGAGCGCAACGGGCACTGGTGGCTCGGGCCCACGGGCCGGCGGCCTGCGACGCGGCGTCGTTATCGCCCCGACACGCTCATCCTGGAGAGCGAGTGGGACACCCCGACGGGCACGGTCCGAGTGATCGATTTCATGCCGCCCCGCGACCGCAATCCCGACGTCGTGCGCATCGTGGAGGGCGTCTCCGGGAGCGTGGAGGTCTCCACGCAGCTCAGGGTGCGTTTCGACCACGGCAGGATCGTGCCGTGGGTGCGCCGCAGCAACGGCCATCTGCAGGCCATCGGCGGCCCCGACTCGGTGTGGCTGCACTCCCCCGTGCCGCTGAAGGGCGGCGACTACGCGCACCGGGCCACGTTCACGGTGAAGGAGGGCGAGCGGCTGCCGTTCGTCTTCACGTGGCACCCGTCGCACGAGCCGATGCCGCGGCAGATCGACGCCGAGACCCAGCTCGCCGAGACCGAGGCCATGTGGGCGGAGTGGGTGGCCCGATGCACGTACGAGGGGCCGTACCGTGAGGCCGTGGTGCGGTCGCTGATCACGCTGAAGGGCCTCACCTACTCCCCGACCGGCGGCATCGTCGCCGCGCCCACCACGTCACTCCCCGAGGACCTCGGCGGGGTGCGCAACTGGGACTACCGGTTCTGCTGGCTGCGGGACGCGACCATGACGCTCGACGCGCTGATCAGCTCCGGCTACCTGGAGGAGGCCGCGGACTGGCGCTCGTGGCTGCTGCGGGCCATCGCGGGGCGGCCCCAGGACCTGCAGATCATGTACGGCGTCGCGGGCGAGCGCCGGCTGCCCGAGCTCACCCTGGACTGGCTCGACGGCTACGAGGACTCCCGGCCCGTGCGGATCGGCAACGAGGCGGTCAAGCAGCTCCAGCTCGACGTGTACGGGGAGGTGATGAACTGCCTGTACGTCTCGCGCACTCGCGGCCTGTCCGCCGACGACCGGGCGTGGACCATTCAGCGGCAGCTCCTCGACTACGTGGCGGAGCACTGGGACGAGCCTGACGAGGGGCTGTGGGAGGTGCGGGGGCCGCGCCGGCATTTCGTGCACTCGAAGGTGATGTGCTGGGCGGCGATGGATCGGGCGGTCAAATACGTCGAGCGGTTCGGGCGTACCGGGCCGGTCGAGCGGTGGCGAACGTTGCGGGACACCATTCACGCCGAGATCTGCTCGAAGGGGTTCGACGCGCGTCGCAACACGTTCACGCAGTCGTACGGGTCGTCGGAGCTGGACGCGGCGCTGCTGCAGATGCCCGTCGTCGGTTTCCTGCCGATCGACGATCCGCGGATGGCGGGGACCGTCGCGGCCATCGAGAAGGAGCTCATGTCGGACGGGTTCGTGCTGCGCTACCCGCTGGCGGCCGACAACGACGTCGACGGGCTGACGGGTGGTGAGGGGGCCTTCCTGGCGTGCAGTTTCTGGCTGGTGGAGGTGATGGCGATGCAGGGCCGCAAGGAGGAGGCCAGGGATCTGTTCGAGCGGCTGCTGGCGCTGCGCAACGACGTGGGGCTGCTGGCGGAGGAGTACGACCCGCGCTATGGCCGGCTGGTCGGCAATTTCCCGCAGGCGTTCAGCCACGTGCCGTTGATCCACGCCGCCCGCGCGCTGTCATGAGGTCACCCGGGCACACCGATCGTGGCCCGGGGAACATGCACCTCCGCCAGGCTGCCCCTCACGTCACGTCGGTGCCGTCGGGCATGAGCTAGGGGTGCACGTCCACTGCGGGCCCTCGACGAACGCGCAGGCCTTGGCCGCCACGTGTTCAGGTCCACGCCTGGCCGGCGTGCCCCCTCGCCCCGGGACTGCCCGCGCGTAGGACCCGGGGTGAGGCGCCCAGCTCGCGGCGGCAGGCCTTGTTGAACGCCTGCAGGTCCGGGATCCCCACCGCCGCCGCTATCGCCGGAATCGCGAGGGTCGACTCGCGCAGCAGGTGCAGCGCGCGGGACATCCTCCTGCGGCGGATGTAGGCCACCACGGTGTGTCCCGTCTGGGCGCGGAACAACCGGGTGAGGTGGTTGTGCGACACCCCGGCCGCGCGGGCGATGCCGGGGACGGTCAGCGGCGCGGCGAGGTCCGCGTCGATGTGCTCCATGGCGGCCGCCACGACGGCGTGCGCGCTGCCTGCCACGGGCAGGTTCGCCACCCGCCACAGCACCGTCCACACCTCCGCCGACGCCCGCGCCCTGGTGTCGGGGACGGCCGCGATGGCCTGGCGCAGCGAGGCGCCGATGAGCGGCGCCTGGTCCCCGGTGTCCCGCATGACGGGAACGGCCCGCCGCTCGTCCACGCCTGCCAGCCTGAAGTGCGCGTACAGGTGCTCGGACCTGCCCCGGTAGCGGTAGTGCACCTCCGCGCCGGGCGGGATCAGGCTCACGCGGCCGGGCTTGATCTCGTGCACGGTGCCCTCGAGCACCAGTTCGGCGGCATACCCGTACAGGTGGAGCTGCCAGAGGTCGGGCAGCCGGAACACGTCGTGCGAGCTCACCACACCATGCACGCCCACCCCCGCCCCCGCCACCACGGGCGGCTCGGAGAGCGCGATCTCCACCTGTCGCACAGCGCCTTGTTTACACCAGTTGGGGAGAATGGACCAGTAGTTGATGATTACAACCAACGACACGGCTGATATCCGGTTCTAGCGTCGAGGCATGCGAACCACCACCACGCTGACTACCTTGCTGACCTCAGTACAGGTCGCCGGATTCGTGGCCGCCGGCTACCTGCGGCTCGACGGGGTCGTCCCGGACGAGCTCAACGACCAGGCGATCGACGTGCTCGAGGCGGGCATCCCGCGCCCGCCCTACGGAACGCCGGTCGCCCAGGCCTACCCCGAGGGATCGTTCGCCCGCCGGCTGATCGAGCTGCCGGCCGTCGCCGGCGCCCTGCGCTCGCTCGTCGGCCCCGATCCGACCGTCGACCACCACGCCGTGCACGTACGCGAGCCGCACGAGGGCCACGCCCAGCCGCTGCACGCCGACGCCATCATCGACACCCGCATGGACGCGTTCGACGTGCAGCTCATGTACTACCCGCGCGAGGTGACCGCGGACATGGGCGGCACCCTCGTGGTGCCGGGCAGCCACCTGCGCCGGATCAACGAGAGCGACACCGGCCGCTACCAGAACCTGCGCGGCCAGACCCGGCTGACCTGCGCGGCCGGGACCGTGATGCTGCTCCACCACGGCATCTGGCACGGCGGGCGGCGCAACGACAGCTCCATCCGGCGCTACATGTTCAAGATCCGCTTCAACCCGACCGTGCCGCAGGTGCGGCTCTGGGACACCTCCGACCTGGACGATCCCGCCGTCGTGGCCGAGCTGGGACGGCGTTTCCCCTGGTACGAGCAGGCGACCGGGCGGCTGGAGGTCCATAACCGGGTCCGCCTGTGGCGGGCCCTGACCAACGATCCCTCGTTCGACGTCGACTATTGGACCACTCGTGTGAACAACCGCCCCGGGAGGATCGCATGAAGCAGCAGGTGCTCGTTCTCTATCTGGCCACCTCCGCGCTCGACGCCCCCGTAGTGGGCTGGTCGCGGTACGACGGCACCGGGCGTACCGACCCGACGGCGGGCGACGGGGACGAGCCGCCGTACGAGACGGGGGTGGACGCGTTGCGGGACGGCTGGCGGCTGTTCCAGGCGTCCCAGCTCATCCCGCCGTATCCAGGGCACGAATACGACACGTCGTTTCTGAAGCACGAGTTCTTCTTCGAGAAACTCTCTTGACTTGCTCCCGGTCTGGAGAGCGGGGATTCCCGTGCCGCTTACGCGGCAGCTCGCGGCGCGGGTGACGAGCCGCGAGTGTGCTACGGGGTGCTTGACGCTTCACCGACCCGGGGGTCTCCACGTCCTGACACGACCAGCCCGGCCGCCTGTCCTCTGGCCTTGATGTTCTTCGCCGCGTTCACGTCGGCATGCTCGACATGCCCGCAGGAGGTGCATCGAAAGTCCGCTTGGAGCTCTCGCGGGACTTGCGATCCACCGCGCTACACGCTCCGACCTGTCCACGCTCCGCCGCCTCATCCTCCGACCGGGACCACACTCATCCTCGCCTTGAAGGCCGAGGCTTTTGCGCACCTTCGGTAAACCCTGGCGTACGGCCGCAGAGGAGGAGCGGGACGCCGGACGGGCGCCCGCTCCGGCCACCGGGCGACCGCGAGCGGATCGGCTCGTCCCGGTTCCGGTGATCCGGAAACCCGTGTTTCGGGCCTGGGATGTGAATCCGTGCGGGAGCGCTCCCAATCGCTCTGTAGCTCGTTTGAACAGCGAATACACCAGATCATTGGACCCAATGTCCAATGAAGGCACCTTCGCAAGACGCCGCGACTGCGCCGGGGCGGGGGCCTTGACATCCCAGGCAGACCCCTCCATACCGGTTCGTCACTACAACGTTCCATGTTTTCATATATCTCGAAATAACGCCATTGAACTGGTCTTTTGCCACCGCACTACGGTTAGTCAAAAGGCCAGACAATTCCGGCGGGTCCGATATTTGGTATTGAGATCACCATTGCGGGAACAGCTGACATACTGCGTTTGGGAGCGCTCCCGCGAGCGAGTTCCCCCCATGACGTCCCCCACGAGGACCGGCTGTGAACCATCCCGACCCCCTGCTCGACGCCCGGCGCCCATGGGCCGCGCACATCTGGTGGATCGCCCTGGCCATCGGCGTGGCCGGCTTCGCCTTCGTCTGGCTGGCCACCCCGCACGCCCGCGAGATCGACGCCGCTTGGCAGCTCGTGGCCAAGCTGCTCGCCTTCGCCTTCCTGTGCTGCGCGATCGCCTTCTTCCCGTGGGTGTCGCCACGCCTGAACTGGCTGCTGTACGTCCCGTTCGTCTTCCTGACCGGCTACCTGATCCCGAGGATCAGCTGGTTCTACTACGGGGACGGCGCGCGGGCGCACGCCGACAGCTTCTACACCCACCTGTACCTGCTGCTGTATCCGGGGATCGTGCTCACGGTCGCCGCCGCGTACCGGATCGGCGGCGGCTCCCCCGGCCGCTGCCTGAAGATCATGGCCACCGGAGTGCTGCTCGTGTTCTCGGGCTTCCTGGACGTGATGTGGCAGGTGGTCAACCCGATTGAGATCCCCGACCGAATCGACGCCCCCCACATCAACCTGTTCACCGGCGGGCCGATCTCGTTCGGCGCGGCGATCTGGTTCACGCTCGCCCACGTCCCCTTCATCGTGGGGATCAACCTGCTTCCCCTTGACCGCTGGATCGCGCGCCTGACGGGAGCCGGCGCGGACGCCACTCGGAGGAGGTGACCATTTGCCGAACGCGCCTGCGGCACCGCCCCTCATCGAGATCTCGGTGGCGGCGCCCGCGTACAACGAGGCGGAGAACATCGCGGCCGCGGTGACGGAATGGCGGGAGTACCTGGAGCACAACCCGGCGATCGGCGCTTGGGAGATCGTCGTGTGCGACGACGGCAGCGGCGACGCGACCGGGAAGATCCTGGAGGAACTGCGGGAGGATTGCCCGCAACTCGTCGTCGTCACGTTCGAGCGCAACCTCGGCGCGGGGGCCGCCATCGCGGCCGCCATCGCGCGTACCCGGATGGACTGGGTCGTGCTGCTGGACTCCGACGGACAGTTCCCGATCGCCAACCTGGACCGGTTCATCGAGCGCATCCGCTCGGGGGCGGGGCTCGCGTTCTCGGGCGCCCGGATCAGGAAGGCCGACAGCCTGCCGTACCGGTGGGGGTCGGCGGCCAGCGGCGCGGTCAGCAACCTGCTGCACCGCACCCACTACCGCGACTTCAACTCGATCTTCAAGGTCGTGTACGGGCCGCTGTTCCGCGCGCTGCCGCTGGAGTCGGCCGGGATGAACTGCTCGACCGAGATCACGGCCCGCGTCTCCGAGCTGGGACACGCGTGGGTGGAGCTGCCGATCGAGCATCGCGAGCGGGGCGGCGGCAGCCGGGGCTGGCGCTTCTGGCGGGGAGCGCGCGACCGGGCCCTGTTCGTGGGGTACCTGGGGCTGCGCCACTGGCTGCTGCGCCGTGGCGTGCTGCGCGTCCCGGTCCTGGACGAGGAGGTCCGGTGAGGGTTTCCCTGTTCAGCGGCGGGCGTGGCGCGGCCGGGATCGCGCGCGCCCTGCTGCGCAGGCCGGGGCTGGAGCTGTCCCTGCTGATCAACGGGTACGACAACGGCCTGTCCACCGGCGCGCTGCGCCGCTACCTGCCGGGCATGCTCGGCCCGTCGGACTTCCGCAAGAACCTCCTGCTCCACCTGGACCGCGGCGACCCCCGCCGGGAGCTGCTCGAACGCCGGCTCGCGCCGGGCACCACGGCCGCGGACCTGGAGTGGCTGATCGACGGGCCGCTGAACTACCGGATCGCCCGGGAGCTTCAGGTCTTCGCCGGACGGCTGCGCGCCGAGCCCGACGGGCTCGACCTGGCCGACTGCGCGCTCGGCAACCTTGTGTTCGCCGGGGCGTACCTGCGGCTGGGCGAGGACTTCAACGCCGCGGTACGCGCGTGCGCCCTCACGTTCGGGTCTCCGGCGAGGCTGCTCAACGTGACGGCCGGCGAGAACGCGTTCCTGGTCGCGCTCAAGGAGGACGGGCGGGTGCTGGCCGACGAGGCGGACATCGTCGCGCCGCAGGACGCGACGGCCATCACGGGGCTGTTCCTGCTGCGGGAGCCGCTGGCGGCCGCCGCGCGCGCCGAGCTGGCGGGACGGCCGCCGGAGCGAGTGCGGGAGCTGCTCGCCCGGCACGCGGCCGGGATCTCGCCCAACCCCGAGGCGCTGGAGGCGGTCCAGGACAGCGACCTCGTCGTGTACGGCCCCGGCACGCCGCACTCGTCGCTGCTGCCCAGTTATCTGACGCCGGGTGTGGCCGAGGCGATCGCGGAGAGCCGGGCCGCGGCCAGGGTGTTCGTGGTCAACATCGGGGGCGACCATGACATCCAGGGGCTGACGGCCACCGATCTGGTGGATCGCACGCTGGCGTACCTGGGCGACCCGGGCAACGAGCGGCGGACGATCACGCACGTCCTCAGCCATCACGGCGCGTCCGGCGGGCCCGCGGTGCCGCGCGGGGTCGTCGAACGCGGCTGCTGGGCGGGGGCGCGCTGGATCAGCGTGGACCTGGAGGACGCCGAGCGTCCGGGCACGCACAGCGGCCCGCGCACGGCCGAGGCGCTCCAGGCCGTGGTCGGCGAGATCCCGCTGGCGCGGGCCGGATGAACGGCCCCACAGGCCCGGCAGACGCTCCCGGGGGAGGCGCCGTCCGCGCGAGCGTGCCGCTTGCCGGGGTG
>NZ_JBFAMX010000408.1:0-9256 GCF_040659615.1 Nonomuraea sp. NPDC049784 | reverse complement strand
CCCCGCCCGACGCGTAGGCCGCCAGACACCCCCGCTGCCCGCACCCGCACGCCAGCCCATCGGGCCGGACCGGAATATGCCCGATCTGGCCGGCCCATCCCCCGGCGCCCCCGTACAGCGAGCCGGACAGGACGACCGCGCCCGCGATGCCCGTGCCGATGGGGAGGAAGAGCACGTCATCCCCTCCGGCCCCGTACGCCAGCTCCGCCTCCCCCGCCGAGCGGACGTCGTGCCCGAGCGCCACCGGCAGGTCCACGTCCGTGAATGACGAGACGGGCACGTCCCGCCAGCCGAAAGCCGCGGAGAAGACGGCGTGGGTGGGCGTGACCAGCCCGGGCACCGCCAGCCCCACGGCCACCGGGCGCAGCCCGGGCCGGGGCCACGACAGGTCGGCCACGAAGGCGGAGACGGCGGCGATCACCCGGTCGGCGCCACGAGGGGTGTCACGACGCTCGAAATGCAGAATTGTCCCGTCTCGGGCGACAAGTCCGCCTTTGATGGTTGTTCCGCCTACGTCAACCGCAACAACGCAATCCATCCGTCTATCGTCCCCTAAGGTCCGACTATGACCATCCGTCGCCTCACCCAACACGACCTGGACGACTGCGCCCGCCTGGCCAAGGATCGCGGCTGGCTCCCCGAGCGGCACAAGTGGCGCCTCCTCTTCGAGGTCGGCGAGCCGTACGGCATCGACGCCCCCGACGGCGACGGCCTGGCCGCCACGAACATCCTGACCCGTTACGGCGACGACCACGCCGTGATCAGCATGGTCCTCACGGCGTCCAGGTTCGCGCGGCAGGGCCTGGCCCGCAGGCTCATGGAGCACGTGCTGGAACAGGCCGGGACCCGTACGGTCTCCCTCTACGCCACCGACCACGGCCGCCCGCTCTACGAGCGGCTCGGGTTCCGCGTCGTCGGCAGGGCCGCCAAGCACACGGGCGTCTTCGCGGGCGAGCCGTCCGGCACGACCCGCCCCGCCACGGAAGCCGATCTCGACGAGATCCTGGAACTGGACGCGGAGCTGTTCGGCACGGACCGGTCGGCGGTGCTGCGGCGGATGTTCGGGTTCGGCGAGCAGGTACGGATCGCGGACGGCGGCTTCGGCCACTGCTGGCGCAACGACGACAACACCGTGATCGGCCCCGTCGTGGCGCGGGACGAGGAGACCGCGCGGGCGCTGATCGGCGACCTGGCGCTACAGGCGGGCGGCGAGGTTCGGATGGACTTCGATCTGGCCATGGACGGCATGGTCAGGTGGGCGGCCGGGCACGGCATCGGCGACCCGTGGCCGGTCTCGAAGATGGTGCGCGGCGGCGACCTCCCGGGCGACCGCTCCTGTCAGTTCCTCCCGTTCATGCAGGCGCTCGGCTGACGGCCCGCCGCCTCTCGCCAGACACGTGGTGCGGCCCGGGTGGCGATGGCGCCGTCGGCAGACGGTGGGCGGTGGGTGGCGGGTTGACCGTGGGCGCGGCGCTCTCGTAGGGTCGGCAACCCGAACATGGTTCTGTCGAAGGGCGGGTCATGACCACCACCCACATCGACGTCAGCGCCATCGACTTCGCCGCGCTCGGCGCGTGGATGGACACCCAAGGGCTGCCCGGCGGCCCCATCGCGGGTGAGGCGCCGGTCCTGGGCGGCACGCAGAACGTCATGGTCCGCTTCGAGCGCGGCGGCCGCCCGTACGTCCTGCGCAGGCCTCCCATGCACGCCCGGCGCAGGAGCAACGAGGTGCTGCGCCGCGAGGCGCGGGTGCTGGCGGCGCTGCGGGACACGCCCGTCCCCGCGCCCAGGCTGGTGGCCGCGCAGACAGAGCGGGACCCGGTGTTCTACCTGATGGAGCCGGTCGACGGGTTCAACCCCTCGACCGGGCTGCCGGAGCCGCACGCCTCGGACCCGGCGATCAGGCACCGCATGGGGCTGGAGGCCGCCGCCGCGCTGGCCGAGCTGGGGCGGGTCGATCCGGGGGTGCTGCCGGGGTTCGGCAGGCCGGAGGGCTTCCTGGAGCGGCAGGTGCCGCGCTGGCTCAAGGAGCTCGACTCGTACGGCGAGCTCGACGGCTATCCCGGGCCCGACATCCCGGGTCTGTCCGAGACGGCCGGCTGGCTCGCGCGCCATCTCCCGCGTACGTTCACCCCGGGGATCATGCACGGCGACTACCACTTCGCGAACCTGATGTTCGCCTGTGACGGCCCCCGCGTCGCCGCGATCGTGGACTGGGAGATGTGCACGGTCGGCGACCCGCTGATCGACCTCGGCTGGCTGCTGGCCACCTGGCCGAGCAACAACGGCCACGTCCCCGGGCTGCCGGAGCCGCGGGAGCTGATCGCGTACTACGCGGCACTGTCCGAACGCGACATGTCGGCCATCGACTGGTACGCGGTCATGGCCTGCTTCAAGCTCGGCATCGTCCTCGAAGGCACGCACGCGCGGGCCTTCGCGGGAAAGGCACCCAAGGACATAGGGGACGTACTACACGCAACAACCCTGGAGCTGTTCGAACGGGCACAGGGGTTTATGGACGGGATTCTCAGCTGATTTCCGGAAAAACGATCACTTGTTCGCCCCCTGAGCCATACAATTGCGCGCAATTGCACTTGGTTATCGGGGAAGGATCGTCATGCGCATGCGGTTCCTCGGCTCTACCTCGGAGGCGGGCGCCTGCCCCACTCTGTACGAGACCGACCGCGGCACCATCGTCGTACAAGGCCTGCAAGTCACCGACGCGGAGGCGCTCGCGGACCTCCGCGACGTGCTCGACGGCGAGGTCGCGGTGGAGGTCCCCCGCGAGCTCATCACCGAAATCGCCCGCCGGATCCTGCCTGACGGAGCGGCAACCGCTTTCCCGAGCAGCGAAGGAATACCGTCGGCAACCGCTTGATCACATTTGCGGCCGGCCCTGGCATGATCGGCACGGACAGGGCTAGCCTCTTGCGGCGTGACGTCGTTTCAGCAGGCGCGTGTCGACCTCGGCAGCCAATTACGCCAGCTGCGCGAGACCGCACATCTGTCCGGCAAGGAGCTGGCCGAGCGGCTGCGCTGGCAGCCGTCCAAGGTCTCCCGCCTGGAGAACGCCCGCCAGACCGCCACCGAGGATGACGTGGTCGTGTGGGCGCAGGCCGTACGCGCCTCGCCCGACACGACGGACGAGCTGATCAGGCAGGCCATCGCGCTGCTGGAGCGGCACGACGACTGGAAGCAGCGCCACCGCAGCGGCCTGGCCGCCATCCAGGAGGACATCCGCGACCTGGAGGCGCGCACGAAGCTGTTCAGGGTGTTCGAGCCGGGCATCATCGTGGGCCTGCTGCAGACGTCCGAATACGCCAGGCACGTGTTCCGCAAGGTCAAGCGCCTCTACAGCGCCGCCGACCAGATCGACGCCGCGGTGCGGGTGCGGATGCAGCGCCAGGAGATCCTGTACGACCGGACGCGGACGTTCAGGTTCGTGGTGACGGAGGCGGCCCTCCGCACCGCCCTCGCGCCGCCCGAGGTGATGCGCGGGCAGCTGGACCGATTACTCGCCGTCAGTACGCTGCCGAACGTGGAGTTCGGCGTGATCCCCTTCGCCTCCGAGCTGCCCTCCAGCCCGATCAACGGCTTCTGGATCTACAACGAGGCCATGGTGTCGGTGGCCACCATGACGAAGGACCTGGTCCTTCGCGACCCGGACGACATCGCCTTCTATGTCCGGGCCTTCGACGACTACGCGAAGGTGGCGGAGCTCGAGGAAGCCGGACGGGACATCATCATCAGAATTCTTCACGAATACCGCAAACAAACATCACATTAACCGCAGCAATTGCTTGCCTCCCCACCCAAGATCGTGCAATTCTGTCGCGAGACGTTGCGGAGGTGACGCATGATGCTTGATACCGCGCTCTGCCTCGAGCGGTTCGCCTGGCACGCGGGTCGTCACGCTGACCTGTCGGTCCAGAGCCTCGCCTTGTCCAGCGACCCGGCGTACGTGTCGGTCCGCAACCGCTTCTCGGCCACCCTTGTGGAGACGGTGACGTGCTCCGACGAGGGCGCGTTCATCACCTCGTGGGGCTACCGGCTCGGCACCACGGAGGACGTCGAGTCCGCCGCCGCCCGCCTCGCCTTTCTCCTCGCCGCCCTCCCCGCCTGACCCGAACGGGACTTACGGCCCCTGACGCGGGATTACGGCCTCAAAGGCACCACCGCCCCTGCTCGAGCCCACGGATCCGCTCGTGCCGCTACGCCAGAGGTCAGCAGCCCGCCTTGTAGAGGACCTTCTGCACCTCCGGCTGGTCCACGTTCTGGGCGGTGACGATGGTGGCGTCCGTGGGGATCGACGGCGTGACCTGCTGCCCCTTGACGGCGGCGACGGCCTGCTCCACGCCCTTGGCGCCGATGTCGCCGGGCAATTGCGCGATGAGCGCCTGCACGACACCGTCCTTCAATTGCTTGACCTGAGCGGGACCGGCATCGAACCCGACCATCTTCACCTTCCCCAGCTTGCCCGCCTGCTGGAGGGCGGAGCCGGCGCCGGTGGCCGAGTTGAGGTTCGTGGCGAACACTCCCGCCAGGTCGGGGTCCTTCGCCAGGGCCGCGTTGACGATCTTGGATGCCTCCCCGACGTCGTTGTGCGAATACTGCACGCCCAGATACGTGATCCCGGGATGCGCCGCCTTGATCTCCTGCTCGAACCCCTTGATGCGGGCGTCGACCGTGCTGACGCCCGGGTCGGTGGAGATGACCAGCGCCTTGCCCTTGTCGCCGATCTGCTCCGCCAGCGCCTTGGCCGCCGCCGCGCCGCCCTTGAGGTTGTCGGTGCTGATCCTGGACAGGCCGATGCTCTGGTCCTCCACGACCGTGTCCACCAGGATGATCTTGATGCCCTGCTGCTTGGCCTGGGTCAGCGGCGCGATCATGGCCTTGACGTCGGTGGGCGCGATGAGCATGGCGTCCGGTTTGGAGGCGACGACGGAGTTCACGATCGGCGTCTGCAGCGTCGGGTCGAACTTCTGCGGCCCCTGGACGTCCAGCGCCACGCCCAGCTCCTTGGCCTTGGCCTTCGCGCCGCAGGCCATGGTCTCGTAGAACTCCTCCCCCGCCAGCCCCTGCACAAGCGTCACCCTGATCTGCCCGCTCCCCCCGCCCTGCCCGCCGCAGGCGGCGATCGTCAACAGCGCTCCAAGAGCTGCCACAGCCTTGCGCATCGTGGTGCCTCCTCCTACTGGTCCCGGGCCCTGCGCCTCCACTGGTCGACGTAGACGGCGGCCACGAGCACGGCGCCGACCACCACCTGCTGCCAGAACGGTCGCACGCCCAGGATCTGGAACCCGTTCTGCAGCACGACCGGGATGAACACCCCGATGACCGTCCCGGCCACCGTCCCCATGCCGCCGAACAGCGACGTGCCACCGATCACCACGGCCGCGATGGCCTGCAGGTTGTCGGTGGCGTGGGCGGACACGCCGGTGATGCCGTATTTGGCGAGCGACAGGTGCCCGGCCAGTCCGGCCAGCAGCCCCGCCAGGCCGTACACCTTGATCAGGTGCCCGCGCACGGCCACGCCGCCGCGCCTGGCGGCCTCGGCGTTGGACCCGATCGCGTACGTGTGCCGCCCGAAGCGGGTGTAGGCGAGCATCAGGGCGAGGGCGGCCGTGATGGCGGCGCAGATCCACGCGATCAGCGGCACGCCGAGCCAGCGCGCCAGGCCGAGACCGAGATTCAGGTCCGACGGGGCACGCAGATCGACGCCGCCGGTGAGCAGCAGCGCGCCGCCGAGCGACATGCCGAGCGTCCCGAGCGTCACGATCAGCGCGGGGATGCGGCCCATGGCGATCAGCACGCCGTTCAGCACGCCCCACGCCAGCCCCGTGACGAGCGCGGCCAGGGTGCCGAGGAGCAGCGAGCCGGTGGCGTCCATGACCTCGGCGGCCGCCACGGCCGAGAACACCAGCACCCCGCCCACCGACAGGTCGATCCCCGCGGTGATGATCACGTACGTCATGCCGGTGGCGAGCAGCAGCAGGATGGCGGCGTCGCTGACCAGGTTGAGCAGGTTGAACGAGGTCGGGAACGTGCTCGGCGCCAGCACCGAGAACGCCACCAGCAGCGCGACCAGCACCAGTCCGATCCACACGACCTGCAGCCGCCCCAGCCGCGCCCCCTTCATGCGCCGCTCCCCCGCCCGCCGTCCTCCTGTGCGCCGAGCGCACCGGTCATGGCCCCGACCAGCTCCTCCATCGAGACGTTCGCGGTGTCGAAGCGGGCCACCCTGCGCCCCAGCCGCAGCACCTCGACCCGGTCGGACACCGCCTTCACGTCCTGCATGTTGTGGCTGATCAGCACGACGGACACGCCCGAGTCGCGCACGCCGCGGATGAGGTCGAGCACGCGCTGGGTCTGCACGACACCGAGCGCGGCAGTGGGCTCGTCCATGAACACCGCCCGCCGCGCCCACGTCACCGCCCTGGCCACCGCGACCCCCTGCCGCTGCCCGCCGGACAGCGCGGAGACCGGCGTGGTCTCGGACGCGAGCCGCACGCCGAGCCGCTCGCAGGCATCGCGCGTGGCGCGGCGCATGGCGGCGTTGTCCAGCACGCCGAGCAGACCGAGGAGGCCGGGCTTGAGCCGTTCCCTGCCGAGGAAGAAGTTGGCGGCGGGGCTGAGGTCGGCGCAGAGCGCGAGGTCCTGGTAGACGGTCTCGATGCCGGCGCTCCTGGCCTCCTCGACCGACCCGAACGCCACCGGCTCACCGTCGATCTCGATCGTCCCCGTGTCCGGCCGTTCGACGCCTGAGAGGATCTTCGCCAGCGTGGACTTGCCCGCGCCGTTGTCGCCGATCAGCGCGACCACCTCGCCGGGCCGCAGGGCGAAGTCCGCGCCGCGCAACGCCTCGACGTGGCCGTAGCTCTTCACGATCCCGCGGGCGGCGATCAACGGTACGGCCATAAGAACATCAAGAATGCGATTGACATCGTTGTCAAGGCTCAGATGTCACGGCACCCGAGACACCGCCGCGAGGTCACGGTAGGCGTCCCACAACTCGCCCAGGAAGAACCGGCCGAACCTCACCAGCGCCGCGGCCCCGTCGGGTCCCCAGGTGCGAAACGTCGTGAGCTGGTGCATGAAGTCCGGCAGGAGAATCCTGATGACGCCCGCGGCGACCACCTCGGCCCCCGCGTCGCCCGCGGGAGCGGTGTGGCCGCGCAGGATCCGGACGTACAGGGTGGAGGTGTCGCGCCACACATCGGCCCCTGGGTCATCGTGCACGTCCTTGTGCCCGGTGAGCGTCAGCGGGGCGCCACCGTCGCCGGTGAAGTGGAGGCGGTAGAGCATGCGCCGCCGCGACGGGTCGTCGCCCGCCACGAAGAGGTTGAACCACCCGGCCCGCACCGGCAGGCGGCCGCCGCCGAGCACGGGGCAGCTCACCCACCCGGCTGCGGACCCCTCGTGCCCGGCGTCCGCCACGAACCGCTCGACGTCGTCGGCGGTGATGGTCAGGTGGACGGCCAGCCGGTGCTCGTTCGCGCGCCCCAGCCGTTCGCCTTCGTCCGGGTCGGTGGAGCCGGGCATGATGTGGCCGCGCATCTCCTCGGTGAAGCTCAGGCCCGTCGCCTCTCGCCCGGCCCCCGGCAACGAGGAGGAGAGCCCACCCGCTACCGCGCCGGAGGAGGCCCCTGCGTGCCGCACCGACCGGGACGAGGTCTCCAGTACGTGCTCGCAGGCCCGGTCCGAGAGCGCGGCGATGGTCAGGGCGGGATTGACGCCGACCGGGCCGGGCACGGACGCGCCGTCGAGGACGTACAGGCCCGGATGGCCGAACACCTCGCCGTACTCGTCGACGACGCCCTCGCCGGGGTGCCGTCCCATCGGGGCGCCGCCGAGCGGATGCACCGTGATCACCTTGCGGGCCAGCCAGAGCGGGCTGTCGTGGTAGCCGGCCTTCAGTACCCCGGCCATGTCCCGCATGACCGAGCGCATCGCGCCGAAGTAGGGCATGGACGTGCTCGTCGTCCAGTCGACGTCGAGGTAGCCGCGGCGCAGGCGCATGACGCCGTCGGGAACGTCGCGGCCCATGCCGAGCAGGCCCAGCGACCCGTCGGACAGGCGCCCGTCGCCGAACAGCGCGGCCAGTTCGGCGTTGATCCGGCTCTGCGGCGAGCGGCTCAGCACGGCCGCGATCCTGCCCAGCGCGAACATGCCGGCTCTCCTGACCACGCCGCGTACCCCGGCGAACTCCGCCAGCCACTCGGCGAAGGGAGGGTAGCCCGCGTCCTCGACCAGGAACCCCCGGCGGCCCCCGGGCGCCGGCGGGAGCCCTGAGTCGGCCGCGTCCGGCACCCGGATGGCACTGGTGATCACCGGTCCGCGGCTGCCCTCCAGCGAGCGGTGGCGGCCGGCGCCATCGCGGGCGCCCGTGACGAAGGTGAGCAGGTCGCCGTTGCCGCTGAAGCGGGCGCCGAGCATGGGACTCAGGCCGGGGAACTCCGATCTGCAGGTCAGCAGCAGGTACGTCGTCCCGAGCGTGCCCGCGGCCAGCACGAGCCGGTCACAGGTGA
The DNA here is from genome assembly GCF_040659615.1 of Nonomuraea sp. NPDC049784. NCBI lineage: Bacteria > Bacillati > Actinomycetota > Actinomycetes > Streptosporangiales > Streptosporangiaceae > Nonomuraea > Nonomuraea sp. NPDC049784. Next base: position 728 of record NZ_JBFAMX010000408.1, on the reverse strand, counting down.
TCGTGCGCTGGGGCAGCCGCCGGGTGCGGACCCGCCGCCGCTCCTCGCCTGGTTCGTGCACCACGTAGCTCACGGCGTAGCCGCCGCCCGGGGCGGGGGCCAGCCACCGCACCTCGTGCAGGGTGCGGATGTCGGCGCCGGCGTGCCGGGCGGCCGACAGGTAGGTGTGGTCGAGGGAGTTCTTGGCGCCGTCGTTGCAGCCGAGGTCGCACTCGCCCCGCAGCCTGCACGTCGTACGCGGCAGGCCGTGCAGGTTGCCGTACTCCGGGTCCGGGATGGGCAGGCCGGGAACGGGACGGGCGCCGGGCTCCGGGGCGAAGGCGACGGCCAGCGGCGGCAGCTCCCACTCCAGCCCCAGCCGCTCGGCCGCCTCGCGCATGGCGAGGGTCTTGGCCGTCGTGTCGTACGGCGACACGTCGAGGGGATAGCGCTGGGGCCGGATCATGCGCTCCACCGCGTCGTAGTGCGGGTCGAGGTCGGCCCGTGTCACGGGCCAGTGCTCATGGCCGCCGCCGGGCAACGGGCTCTCCCTGACGAACCACCGCTCCGGCTTGCGCAGCAGCACATTGGCGTAGATGAGGGAGCCGCCCCCGAGCCCGCTGGAGACGGCCGCGCCGAGCCCGCGAAAGCTCCACAGGTCGAACAGGCCGTACCTGCCCTCGCTCGGGTCCCACAGGTTGCGCGCCATCGCGGCGGGAGCGCGCGGGAACGAGCCCGGGGGATACGGC
>NZ_JBFAMX010000407.1:0-9271 GCF_040659615.1 Nonomuraea sp. NPDC049784 | reverse complement strand
GTCCAGCATGCTCGGGTCGGCCTCCGCCTGGTGGAGCACGCGGGCCAGCGCGGTGGGGTCGGTCAGGTCTACACCCAGCGCGGAATCGCCCATGACTTCGCTCAAGCCAGGAACCGGCCGGTAGAGCACCGGCAGGCCGCACGCCTGCGCTTCGACGGCGACGAGGCCGAACGCTTCCAGGGTGGTGGACGGCATGAGCAGCAGGTCGTGGTCGGCGAAGGCGCGCCACAGTCTCGGCCGGGGAAGCCAGCCGAGATAGGACAGGCTGCAGCCTGCTCGCGCTAGCTCGGGCTCGCAGGCAGCGTACTCCTTTGCTGGGGCAGCGACGCTCAGATGGAGGTCACCCGCTGTGGCCAACGCTCGGACGAGCGTGTCGGCGCCCTTCTCCGCACTCAGTCGGCCGGCGTACAGCAGACGCAGCGGTCCTCGATGCGGTGCTCGTTGGGGTGGGGTGTGTAGCAGCTCGTCGGGGATGCCCCAGGGGATGTGCACGATGTCGGTAGCGCGAGCCGCCGTGAGCGTGGCGAGCATGTCGGCCATGGCCGTGGTGGGGACGACGACGTGACGGGCGGCTTCTACGGCATGGAGGAGGACACGTTTCTGCGTCTGGTGACGGGCGGCGAAGATCAGGTCGGTTCCGTGGACCAGAGCCAGCCGCGGGTGTTTGGGGAGCAGTCCGATCAGGGCTGGGGTGGCGCCGAAGGCGAGGTGCTGCAGGTGTACTGCTGCGACCTCGTCCGGGTCGATGTGCGGTGCCAGTGCTCGGCGTAGCCGCTTGACGTAGCTCCAGAACTCCAGCCCGGTCACGCATTTTCCGTGTGCCGTCACCAGCTGCACGCCGGCCGGAGCAGCCACGTCATGGGTCTCGGAGGCGAGCATGAATACCTGTGCGGCGATCAGCGGTTCGGCCCCGGTGTAAAGGTCATACAGTAGTTCGACGCTACCGCCGGGGCTGCCAGCGGGGAGGTCGAGCGCCGTGACCACGCGGCTCACAGGGGGCCTCCCATTTCCTCGTACAGGCGGGAGATGTCGATGCCTGGAGTGGTCCTGTACTTGCCCGTGCTCTGGTAGCTGGACGGGCCGCCGAACGTCTGGAGGAAGACGAGCTTCCCAAAGGTCATCCCGGGGTATACGCGCACCGGTCGGGCGGCGCGGATCTCCAGGGTCCACTGGATGGCGTGCCCAGCGTGGCCGAGCGGAGCGGAGACGTGGACCCATATGCCCAGGGCTCCGATGGTGCGATCACCGTTGAGGAGTTGGGCGTAGCGCTCGCTGCCCGTCCGCTCGGCCGTCAGTCCCAGATACAGCTCGCCAGGGGTCAGGACGAAGCCGTCCCGTGGAATGGTCATCTCGCGGAAGCTGGTGGGGGCGGCGGCGTCAAGGCTGCCGTCGCAGATGCGGATCGTGTCGCCCAGCCTCCAGTCATAGGCGTTCGGCGACAGCCGCTGAGGCTCGAACGGGTCGATCACGATCTCGTTGGTGGCGATGGCGGCCGCAATCGCGGGTCCGGTGAGGATCATGATGCAATCGCCGGGATCGGGTCCCGCCAATAGCCGGACGGTTGCGGGCCGCGCGCGTCCTGGTATTTGCCGTGGTAGAGGTCAACGGGCCCTACGGATAAGAAGAACATGATCTGGCCTATCCGCATGCCCGAGTAGACCCGCAATGGCCGGATGGGCGACAGCATCAGTGTCCACTGGCCGTAGAAGCCGATGTCGCCGATCGGCGCGGTGATCTCGACGAAAAGGCCAAGACGCCCGACCGAAGAGCGGCCGAACAACAGCGGCACGAAGACGTCACTACCCACCCGCTCCTGAGTGTGGCCCAGATACAGCTCGCCGGGCTGCAGCTCGTACCCGCTGTCAGGGATGCGCAGGCTGCGGGTGGTGTTATGGCGGTGGGCGTCGATGACAGGGTCGGTGTAGATCATCAGGGTCTCGCCAAGGCGGACGTTGTAGGAGTTCGGGTTGACCTGGCCGTGGACGAAGGGTTCGATGCGCAGCCTGCCGTCCGCGACGGCGGCAATGATCTCAGGGCCGGTGAGGATCACGGTCTGCGCCTGCCTTTCTGTCGGTCGGAGTAGTCGCCGGTGAGGACGCGCTGAACGACCTCGGCAAGCCGCAGGCCGGCGTGCGGATCGGCGGGACCCAGGAAGTTGGTGGCCAGATACCTGGTGGTGAGAACGCGGCGTAAGCCGGGCTGGAGCGGTGCCGGGTCCGTGATGATCGGGCCAGCCCGATCGGTGAGCATGGCAAGCATCAAGGCGGGGTCGTCGGTGAACCGTGTCGGTATGGCTGCGGTGGTGAGCTGGTTGCCGAACGGCTCGATGGTGAGCAGGTCCCCCATGGTCAGTTCACTGCCGAGGTCGGTGGTGCGTAGGCACGGCTGGTTGAGCACCACGGCGTCAGCGCCGGAGATGAGGCGTAGGTCGGCGGCGACTGCGGTCAGGAGCGCCGTCCGGCTCAGTGGCCGGTCGCGGAACGCCTTGGTGAGCGGGCCGAGCGGTTCGGCCAGGCGGCGGCGTAATCGCTCGATCCGCATCATGATCGCCTCCAGGGAGGCCGGGACCTGCTCTGCGTAAGGGAAGCGGTGCACGCTGGCCTGCCAGCCGTGGCTGGTGGGTGTGGCCAGGGCGTAGCCGACGCCGAGTTCGTACCCTTTGACCACCGAGGCGGTGCCAGCTGCCGTAGGTTCGTAATGGTCGCTGTGGCAGTGCCCGGCGAAGACCACGTCCACGCCGGGGCAGGCTTCGGCTAGGTGAAGGTCGTGGTCGTAGCCGGAGTGGCTCAACACGATCCACGCATCAGCGCGGTGGCTTCCCATTAGCTGACGTAAGGTTTCGGCGGGATCGAGCAGGCGGGCGTCGGCTCGTTCATCGGCCGGGATCGCCGCGAATGCCTGCTCGCCGATGACTGCGGTGACCGCGACCTGTTGTCCGGCCACGACAGCCTCATGCAGGGGCCGCCACAGCAGGTTGCCGGTGGGGTCGGTGACATTTGCGCATACCGTCAGGGGGCGTAGGGCGGTAGCCAGGTGGTGTCGCCAGCCGTGGTTTCCTGGGGCGATGACGTCGTACAGGCTGCTCAGCAGGCGCTGCTCGACCATGCCTCCCCCGAGGGCGTAGTAGCCGCTGCCCTCGAACCAGTCGCCGCAGTCGGCAACTAGGTACCGCGCTCGGGAGTGGTGGAGGTGGGCGAGCATGGGGGACGGGTTCTCCAGTGCGGAGTGCACATCGGTAGTGGCCATGACAGCCTCTACGGTTCGAGCCGTCGCCATGGCTCACGCCAGGGGGGTGATGTCGGCGCCCAGCGCCTTCAGCTTCTCCGGCAGGTCAGCGTGACCGCGCTGGAGCTGGGTCAGCCCGGTCAGCACAGTGATCCCGGTAGCGGTGAGCGCGGCGATCAGCAGTGCAGATCCGGTGCGTATGTCGGTGGCCTCCACGGAGGATGCGTCGAGTTCCTGAGGACCGCTCAACTCGCAGCGGGTGGGGGAGACCTCGGTGATGACCGCGCCCAGACGGCGCAACTGCGGCACCAGATTGGCGTGGCGTCCCGGGTTGATCTCGTCGATGAATGTGTGACGCGTAGCGGGAAGCGTGAGGGCCAGGGCCATGAGCGGAGGCTCGAAGTCAGCGTCTAGGCACGACGTGGACGACAGGGACTCCAGGGAGCCGTCAGCGTAAACCGGTGCCCCGGTCAGCGTGGCCGGTGCGGACAGTTCCACCCCATCGTCTTTGGTGGTGATGGGGAATCCGAGGCTGTTCAGCAGACGGAGGAGCGGAAACAGGTGTGTAGGGTCCACTCCCGTGATCCGGCCGTGGCCGCCGGTGGCCGCCAGCGCACACAGTAGGGTCCCGGCCTCGATCTTGTCGCCCGGCACGCGCCACTTGGCCGGATATCCGTTGCTGGGTTGATAGGACAGCACTCCATCGGGCAGATAGCTCACCCCATGACCGGCCTGCGTGAGGGCTTTCACCAGACCAGCCACCTCCGGGGAGGTGTTGGGCCTGTGCAGCATCAGCGGTCTGCGTGCCACGACGGCGCGCAGGAGCGCCACCACAGTGGTGCCACGGCTCGGAAAGGGCAGTTTGATCTCCACCGGTGTACGGTGCTGCGGCTGGCTGGCGGTGATCTGGTATCCGGCCTCGCAGGTGTGGACTCTGTCGCCGAACGCCTCATAGACCATGAAGTGCAGCTCCATGCCCCGGTCGCCAACATTGCACCCGCCAGGCCAGGGTAGGTCGGCTCGGCCGGAGGCCAGCAGCGCGGGCGCCAGGTAGTAGGAGGCGCGGATGGTGGCCGCCAGCGCGCGGTCCATTTCCGCTGCCTGGTCGGGATCGGGGATGACGCGCAGCACACTGTCGCCGTCGAGCTGTGTCTGGGTGCCAACGCCGCGGATGAGCTGGACTAGCTTGCGTACGTCGGAGGACGTCGGCAGATTCGTCAACGTGATGGGGCGGCCGACAGCAGCAGCGGCGGCCACCAAGGGGAGCGCGGCGTTCTTGGAGCCGTCCACGTTTGTGGTTCCCGTCAGGTTCCGTCCGCCGCGTATGGCCAATCCACGGGGCAGGTCGGTGGTGGTGCTGGTCTGCTGAATCATCGTAGGTCCGTTTTCGTTGTAGTCGTGGTGGATCCCGCGGCCCGGAGAGACCCGTCTTCATCTCCGGGCCGCGGGCGTTCGGTCTGGCGGGCCTCGCCGGCGGCCTGGGGTGTGGGCTGCCGGTCAAGGACGTGTGAGGCCCGCCAGAGTTCGAGTTCTGCGTTGACCATCTGGTCACGCAGTTCTTCAGAGGTTTTGGCTTCGACAGGTCGGCATTCGCGAGGGTCGGCCAGGTGCCACGCGGTGAACTCCCTGGCCCAGACCCGCCACATGACGAGCCAGCGGGGGTTCGTCCGCTGGAGCATGGCCGCTTCGGCGACTTCGTCGGGATCAAAGCGATTCACGGCGGACCTCGACGTCGTCCGGTAGGTCGTCGGCCATTAGCCGGATACGGCCGGAGCGGAGGAGTTCCCCGATGGGCACGGAACATAGCTCAAGGTAGTGCTGGGCGAGCCTGTCGGCGGCACCCGCCGGGGTGTGGGCGAAGGTCCTGAGTGGCCGCTCACGAGTGCCGGTGATGTCGGGGATCTGCCACCAGATGACGTCATCGACGTGTGCGATGAGCCCAGCGAACACCCTGACGACGACCCCGTAAGGCATGGTCTGCACGATGGCAGGGATGTTGTGGCGTGCGGCGAGCAGGATGGACAGAGCCGTGGCCTTGCCCTTGGCGTCGTCGCGCTCGCTAGGCAGGGCTGCCAGCTGGTGTCCGTTCGGTGGGGCTGCGTGGCGTGGTGTCGTCACTTGCTGGCTCCTCACCAGCCGCGGGTCCAGGGATTGAGAATCACGTTCTCGACGTCTCGGAGACGATTTGGCTGCGAGTGAGTGGTGCTGGTTCTACGCTTCTCCATGGGTCAGGACCTCGATTCCTGATCAAGGCCCCGGGCTCCCCTGGTGTTCACGCACCAGGCCGGGGCCGACTCTTTTGTCGCGGGCATCGAAAGCAGTAGCCCTCCGGAGTAGCGTTGCCAATACCGGAAGTCATGGGCTAGGGATTAGCTGTCCGCAAAGTGTCCGCAGAACTTGCGGACAGCAGTGGACATGGCAGGGAGCGCCACATGGGCATAGAGACGTTCGGTGAGGCACTTAGGCGCCTACGTGGACATATGTCCCTCCGGCAAGTGGCCCTCTTGACCAACGTCGGCAAGACTCACATTTCTGATCTCGAAAACGGGCGACGCAAGCCGACCTTTGCCGTTGCGACGGTGCTCGATGAGAGGCTCGGGGCAAACGGCAAGCTGGTGGCCCTAGCATCGTCCCCGCCAGACCAGCCTCCTGATGATGAGTGGGAGGAGGCGAGCGAGTTGCTACGCCGTTCCTTCTTGAAGCGCGGCTTGGCCGCCGTCACCTTGCCCGCTATTGGCCTGGAGGAGTTGAAACACATCGCGGCTGCAATCACCGATGCACGCCGATACGCCGATAAGGAAGTTGTTGCCCACCTGGAATGTCAACTTGACGACTGTGCTGCCAACGATCGAACACGCGGCCCTAGGCAAAGCATCCCGATAGCTCTTGGTTTGGTTGCTGCTGTCGAAGATATGGCGAAGGAAGCGAAAACCGACATGCGGCGGCCTTTGCTGCAAGTTGGGGCGCGAGCAGCCGAATTCCTTGGGTGGCTGTATCGCGACATCGCAATGCGGGAATTGGCCAGCTATTGGCGTGACCGCGCGATGGAGTGGGCTCAAGCCACCAGTAACTTCCCCATGCAGGGCTACGTGCTCCTCAAGAAGAGCCAGGCGGCTTGGGATGAACGCGACGCGCTTCGGATGCTCACCCTTGCGGAAGCGGCCCAGCAGGATCCCTGGCATCTGCCGCCGCACGTGCAAGCTGAGGCGGTGCAGCAGGAAGCACGTGGCTACGCCATGACCAGCGGCGACATGGCGCTCATCGAGTCAAAGCTTGACCTCGCGCGCGGGCTCCTCATACAGCATCAAGAGAAAACGGGGATCGCCGCCCATTACAATGAGTCGTTGTTCGGGCTCCAGGTCGCGATTTGCTACTGCGAGGCAGGCCAAGTCGAGCGGGCAATGGAACTCTACGAGCAGTGGCTGTCGCCGAAAGCTTTCTCCCGCAGGGACTACGGCTACTTCTTGTCGCTCAAGGGCGGAGCGTTCGTCGCGATGGAACGGCCGGACAGCGCGGCGGTGAACGGCCTTGAGGCGTTGGCGTTGGCGCGCGAGACGAACTCGGCCCGCACTCATCAAGAGATTCTGAGGCTGGTGGGGAGGTTGCGGCCGTGGCAGCAGAGGGAGAGCGTGCGCGAGCTACGCCACGCTGTCCTTGCTTAGCCAGTCGCTGAGGGTGTCGATGGCGTGGGCCTGCCACTCCTGGGTCTGTGGGTCGGCGTACTGAGGGTCATCGTGAACTGCGATGCCGTGCTGGGCACCCTCGATCTCAAGCAGACGGGCGCCACCGCCGAACTTGTCCACGGCGTCGCGTGAGGACTGCACCGGGATGAACGTGTCGCCGGTGCCGTGCACGATCAGCGTGGGTGCCAGGACGCGCCCCAGCTCCGTATGCGGCTGGAGGTAGAACACCTCATTGAGCAGCGCGCGTCCCAGCTTGAACGACGGCGAGTGCGCCACGAATCCTTGCGTGGCCAGCTCTCGCCCGGCTTCTGCGTCTATCTGGTCGTCATGCCAGTACGGCTTTTCGTCGACAAAGCGCTTCTTGTAGTTGAGCAGAGGGTTGATCAACACCAGCCGCCGAACAATGCCCGCATAGCGCGAGGCATAAAGGGCCGAAATGCCGCCGCCGAAGCTCGCGCCGATGATGTTTGCTTGCTCGCTGCCTACTTCGGCACAGACGTACTCGACTGCCGCTCGGATGTCGTTGACGACACCGGCAAGCGTCAGCTCCTCCTGCCGTCCCTCACTCTCGCCGTGAGCGCGGAAGTCGAAGCGAAGCGACGGCAGGCCGGCGTCCGCCAGGCCGAGCGCTAGGCGGGTGAAGAAGCCGCCCTCATGACGGGTGACTCCGCCACCGTGCACCAGCACCGTTGCGGAGGTGCCCTGTGGCACTTCGGGGAGGACCAGGGTGCCGCGAAGATTGAGCCCGTCGAGGGAACTGAAGGCGATCTCATGAGCAATGGAAGGCACGTACAGCAGCATAAGGTCGGCGCTGGTATCGCGACCATCGGAGATCAGGGCGAAGTGAGCGGCAGGAGCCGGTCGGCGATGTGGACCCGCTGCGGGTTGACTAGGCGGCGCAGCAGGTGAAGGGGCTGGCCTGTGTCGTCGTAGGTGATGCGGGTGACCTCGAGCAGGGGACTACCGCGGCTGACCCGAAGTAGCGAGGCGTCCACAGGGCCGGCTGGGCGGATCCAGGTGCGCAGGTCCACGACGCCGGACGACCGTTCCACGTCGAAGGCTCCGGCGTCGTGTCGCTCCTTGGATACGTATGTCTGGTCGAGGCATACGAGTTGCCCGTCGATGTCGCCCTGGAGTTCCCAGGTGACGACGGGGGAGCCAGCGTCGAGACGGAGGCCTTGGGCGACTTCCTTGGGCGCGGCTTCGATGCGTCCCGTTTGTGATGTCAGGTGGCCTGTGGTCCCGGCTCGGCGGCAGGCGGATGCCCATGCGGTGGGCTCGTCGCGCCGCTCGATGGCCATGGGGATCTCGATGGTGACGGTGGGCCCTTGAACGATCATGCCGCGATTGGCGACGCGCCAGACCAGCCCTGCCTCCTTGAGTTCCCGCATGGCCCTGGTGATGACGTGCGCGCCGACGCCGTAGATGTCTTTGAGTACGTCGGTGTGGGGGAGTGGTTCGCCCGCGGGGTAGGTGCCGTCGAGGATTTTGGTCCGGAGGTCGGCTAGGACCTCGGGATACCGCACGACGGGCACGGGCGGGTCCTCCTCCGTTGGGCTGTTCAGACTGGCGTTGATCGTATTACGGGTGGCGAGCGGGCGTCTCACCTGCGGGCTTGACAGTGATCGTCGGGTGGTGCAGCATGGCTATTGCAACGCTGTTTACTCGCAAACATAGAGTAACAGAGTGCGAAAAAGGCGACTCTCCGCTCCACCGGAAAGCCGCCCACCACAAGCCCTAGTGGGCCTCACCTGGAACTCCACTTCCAGGCGAGGCCCTGAAACACCGAGTCTCACCCCTCGCGAAAGGACCCGAGACCCGATGTCCAGCCACATCGTGGCATCGCCACGTCGCGTTGTCACATTCGACGAAACCCCTGACCTTGACGCCGTCCTGCTGACCAGCGACGCCAAGTGCCGCCAGCCCGGCGCTGACCCCGACGACTGGTACCCCCTCGACGACCGCCAGACCGATAACGAGGACTACGCCCGCGCGTTGTGCTCCGGCTGCCCCTTCGCCGGCCTGACCGGCGCCTGTGTGATGCGGGCGCGGACGATGCCGTTCGACAACTGGGGCATCATCGGCGGCACCACCCCCGAGCAGCGCCGCATCCTCGGGATCGGTACTTACGAGGTGGCGGCGTGAAACTGCTTGCCCCCAGCCCCGAGCGCGAGCGCGCCCGGCTTGAAGCGGAGCAGCTCCGCATCGAGCAGGAGCGCATGCGCGACGAGGCGCGACGCCTGCGCGAGATCGAGGAGGCCGAGCACCGCGCCGCCCTCTCCGAGCGGGCGGGCGAGCTGGCCGAGCAGGAGCAGACCCGGATCGTCGCGGAGGCCGATGCCGAAGCCGAGCGCACCCGCGCG
>NZ_JBFAMX010000406.1:0-9295 GCF_040659615.1 Nonomuraea sp. NPDC049784 | reverse complement strand
CTGGCCGACGTGGGCTTCGGCGGGGACGGGCTGGTGGAGCCGATCGCGTTCGCTGACGGGGCCACGGTGCGGTCTGGCCCGTGGGAGTGGCGGCTGGGCAGGGACGGGGACTTCTGGGTGCTGCATGCTGGCTCGTCCGAGCTGTACGCGTTCCGCCCGGATGAGCCGCATTATCCGAGCGACTTCGAGGTGGCCAACTTCTACGTGGCCAACAGCCCGCATTCGCCGTTCACCCGGCACATGCTCGCCCAGCGGACCACCGCGGACACCCGCATCCGCATCGAGGACCTGCCGGTGTCCACAGCCGGAGAGTTGATGTCGGCCCTGCGGGACCGCCTGGGCATCCAGGTCACCCAGGCGGACGCGGAGGCGCTGCTGCCCAGGCTTCAGGCCTGACCCTGGCGACGGCCCGTCACCGGCCGGGCTCGTGGGCCAGGGCCTGGCGGGTCACCAACGTCACGTCACGGATTCTCCACGCCCCCAGCCGCGGAGCCGCACCCGCACCACCAGGTCGTGCAGCGCCGCCTCGGTCGTCGCCCGTTCGGGCAGCCCGGAGGAGTCACGCGCCTCCTCCAGCGCCGCCGTCATCCGCTCCGCGTCCGCCTCCAGCCCGGCCGCGGAAGGCGCCGGGCCGTGCTCGGCCTCCCGCTTGGCGGCGACCAGTTCGGGCAGGTACGCGGGCCCGTACTCGTACAGGCGCGTCAGATCGGCCTCCAGCTCGCCGCTGCGCATGAGATGCGTGCCCGTGGCCAGCACGCGGAAGGTGTAGAGCAGCGGCTTCAGCTCCCGGGTCTTGGTGAACAGCCGCCACTGCGTACGGGCGAATCCCAGGTAGTGGTGGGCGTGGTGGCGCGTCAGGCAGCCGGGGGCGAGCGCCGTCAGCTCCTCGTGCACCGGCGAGGAGGCCACGACCAGCGGCGAGAGCAGCTGCTCCAGCACGTAGCCGTTGCGGCCCAGCAGCAGCCGGCAGAACTTGGCCAGGTCGTGCGTGACGAGGTCCACCTCCACACCGTCGCGCGTCCACATCCGCTCCAGCGTCTCCGGCCCGTGCCGCAGGCCCGCGACCTCCTCGACCGGCAGCAGGTGCACACCGCGCAGGTCCACGTCCGAGTCCACCGAGGGGAACCCGTACAGGTGCGCGCCGCTCACCGTCGCGAACGCCAGCGCGTACGGCTGCTCGCCGGCCACCTCCGCCAGCCACCCCGGCAGCCCCGTGGCGTCCACGTTCATAGGAACTCCTTGCGCACGCCGACCAGGAAGTCCTCCACCCGCTCGCGGTCCGGCCGGTCGGGCAGCACGCAAGGCGCCGCCGTCAGCTCGGCGGACAGGGCGGCCCGCCAGGCGTCCACCTCCGCCCACGGCACCTCGCCGCGCTTGACGGCCAGCAGCCGCTCCCTGTACGGCCCGACCTGGACCAGCGGCTCCCCGTGCCGCACCAGGTGCAGACCGCTGAGCAGCAGCCGCATCATGTGCATGGCCTGCTTCCACTTGGGGGCGGCCGGGTCGAGGCGGCGGAACTGGTCCTCGGCGTACCCGGCGAACGAGCGCTGCGCCCGCGCCGACACGAACGCCCCGCGCAGGTCGCGCAGTCGCCGCCCGGCAGGCGTGATCACCTCCACGATGGGGGACCACAGACATTCCAGGATCGTCGGGTTGGCGTCGAGCCCGAGGGTGCAGAAGCGCTCGACCTCCCACGAGAACTGCTCGGGCAGCGGCCCGTCCCGGTGCGTGGGCGGCTTGTCCAGCCGCCAGAACGCGGCCGTCGGCGCCACGAACACCCCTCGCCGGTCGGTATCCGAGCCGTCCGTCTCGAGCCCGTACGCTCTCGACCCCATGACAACGGAAAGGATCAAGTCATCGCTCATCCCAATATCTTGCGTGATGGGGGCGGGGGCTGGTCTGATCGACAAGTGGGCGCTTATGACGAGGCTTACCGGCGGAGCATCGAGGACCCCGGAGCGTTCTGGGCGGAGGCGGCGCGCGGGATCGACTGGGACGTGGCTCCGGCCACCGTCACCGCGGGCGGCCGGTGGTTCCTCGACGGGCGGCTCAACACGTGTCACAACGCGGTGGACCGGCACGTCGCGGCCGGCCGCGGTGACCAGGCGGCGCTGATCTACGACAGCCCCGTCACCGGCACCACGGCGACCTTCAGCTACAGCGAGCTGAGAGACCAGGTGGCCAGGACCGCGGGGATGCTCAGGGATCTCGGCGTGGAAAAAGGCGACACCGTGGTGATCTACATGCCCATGGTGCCGGAGGCCGTGGTCGCGATGCTGGCCTGCGCCCGGCTCGGGGCGGTGCACTCGGTGGTGTTCGGTGGGTTCGCGGCCAGGGAACTGGCCGTGCGGATCGACCACGCCAGACCCAAGGTGGTGCTCTCGGCGTCCTGCGGCATCGAGCCGTCCAGGGTGGTGGAGTACAAGCCGCTGCTGGACGCCGCGCTGGAGCAGGCCGCGCACCGGCCCGGCCGCTGCGTGATCCTCCAGCGCCCGCAGTGCGTGGCCAAGCTCGACGAGGGCCGCGACCTCGACTGGGCGCGGGCCGTACGCGACGCCGAGCCGGCCGGGTGCGTGAGCGTGGCCGCCACCGACCCGCTCTACATCCTCTACACCTCCGGCACCACCGGCGCGCCCAAGGGCGTCGTGCGTGACAACGGCGGCCACGCCGTCGCGCTGCACTGGAGCATGTCCCACGTGTACGGCGCCGCCCCCGGCGAGGTCTACTGGGCCGCCTCCGACGTGGGCTGGGTGGTCGGCCACTCCTACATCGTGTACGCGCCGCTGCTGGCCGGCTGCACGACCGTGCTGTACGAGGGCAAACCGGTCGGCACTCCCGACCCGGGCGCGTTCTGGCGGGTGGTGGCCACCCACGGGGTCCGCACGCTGTTCACCGCGCCGACCGCGTTCCGGGCCATCAAGAAAGAGGACCCATCCGGAGATTTCGCCAAAAAGTGGGACTTGTCCCGACTCCGTTATCTCTTCCTCGCGGGCGAGCGCCTCGACCCCGACACCTACCACTGGGCCTCGGACCTGCTCGGCATCCCCGTCATCGACCACTGGTGGCAGACCGAGACGGGCTGGCCCATCGCCGCCAACTGCGTCGGCATCGAACCGCTGCCGCTCAAGCCGGGCTCGCCCACCAAGCCCGTCCCCGGCTGGGACGTACGCATCCTCGACCCCGACGGCAACGAGTGCCCGCCCGGCGTCGACGGCGCCGTCACCATCAAGCTGCCGCTCCCGCCCGGCGCGCTGCCCACCCTCTTCCGCGACGAGGCCCGCTTCACGCGCTCCTACCTGGCGCGCTACCCCGGCCACTACCTCACGGGCGACGGCGGCCACGTGGACGCCGACGGCTACCTCTACGTCATGGGCCGCATCGACGACGTGATCAACGTCGCCGGCCACCGCCTGTCGACCGGTTCGATGGAGGAGGTCATCGCCTCCCACCCCGACGTGGCCGAGTGCGCCGTGATCGGCGTGGCCGACGAGCTGAAGGGCCAGCTCCCCGTCGGGTTCGTGGTGCTCAAGGCAGGGGCGGAACGCGACCCGGAAGAGCTGGAGCGCGAGCTGACCGCCCTCGTACGCGAGCGCGTCGGCCCCGTCGCCGCCTTCCGCCGCGCCGTCGTGGTGTCGCGGCTGCCGAAGACGCGATCGGGCAAGATCCTGCGCGCCACGATGCGGGACATCGCCGACGGCCACCCGTACACCACGCCGTCCACGATCGAGGACCCGGCCGCGCTGCCGGAGATCGAGGAGGCCCTGAAGCGAACATGACGGGCCGGTAACGTCCGCTGAAGACCCCGGCCGTACAGCGCATGATGGGACATCCCAGTCCCCGGGAGAAGGCACATGATCGAGACCCCGAGCTACGCCGACGCCCTGAGGATCCTCGGATGCAAGGACGCCAGGCTCGTCAAGGTGATCGGATTCGCCTCGGCGGCGGCCCGCACGGGCTGGGCACTGGCCGGCGCGGGGCAGCTGGCGACCGGCCTGGCCGACATGCGCAACAGCATCGTCCTCTATGGCAAGGACGTCGTACGCCGCATGCCCGAGCTGAAGAGCGGCGTCGACCGGTTCACCCGCACGCAGCGGCTGGCCGCCGCGCACGCCGTGATCGTCGTCTCCGCCTACTTCGAGGCACTCGGCGAGGCGAAGCTGCCGTTCACACTCGACAAGCTCGACCGCGGCGACAAGATCTCCCACGGCGTGCCGACGCCCGAGCGGTTCGCCAGGCTGGTGGCGAGCCTGCTCCTGGAGCGGCTGCCCACGCCCGAGCCGCACCTGCCGTACGCCGAGACCCGGCTGGCCGTGGAACGTGCCTACCTGCGCATGTCCGAGGCCATGGCCGGTTACGTGGGCGGCCTGGCCGTCTGGGACGAGCTGACGGTCGACGACCAGCTCCTGCTGCCCCGCATGCTCGCCGAGGGCCCGCCCGCGCATGCGCTGCGCATCTACGACGAGGACTACCGGTCGCTGGCGCTCGACAGCCACGAGTTCGGAGTACGCAGCCTCGTCACCGAGAAGCCGCCGCCCGCCACGGCGCTGTCGCGGGTGGCCTGGCTGCTGGCCGAGCAGGCCCCTCCCCGGGTCGGCGACCGCCCCATGATCCACCTGGCCAGGATGGCCGCCAACCTGCTCGACCGGCCGCTGCTGCTGGCCGGCAAGCTCCCCGAGGACGTCTCGCTCCCGCTGCTCGGCGAGGGCTACCTCAGCCCCCGCTTCCGGGTGGCAGAGCTGACCCGCGAGACCGCGCCCGCGCTGCTGAACTGGTGGGATGACCAGCGGTTGCTGCCCGACGCCGAGGCGTTCTTGGTGGGCCACCTGACCTCGCTGCGCGCCACCCAGGCGCCGCTGCTCGTGCTGGGCGAGCCCGGCTCGGGCAAGACCAAGCTGACCGAGGTGCTCGCCGCCCGGCTGGCCAGGTCGGAGTTCCTGCCGATCAGGGTGGAGCTGGGCAGCGTGGCCGCGCGGGCGGACGTCACCGAGCAGATCGACCAGGCGATCGCGGCCGTGCTGGGGGAGGAGGTGCAGTACGCCGAGCTGGTGACGGCCGCGGACGGCGCCATGCCGGTGATCCTCCTCGACGGCTTCGACGAGCTGGTGCAGGGCGGCGTCAACCGCTACGACTACCTCGAACGGGTGCAGGAGTTCCAGGCCAGGGAGGCGGAGCTGGGCCGCCCGGTGGCGGTGATCGTGACCAGCCGCACCGTGGTGGCCGATCGGATCAGGCTCCCCGAGGGGCTGCTGGGGCTGCAGCTCCAGCCGTTCGACGACGACCAGGTGCGGCAGTGGCTGGACATCTGGGACCAGGCCAACCGCGCCCTGCTCGCCCGCCGCGACCTGAAGCCCCTGCCCGCCGCGGCGGCGCTCGTCCACGGCGAGATGGCCAGGCAGCCGCTGCTCCTGCTGCTGCTCGCCCTCTACGACGCGGGCGGCAACGCGCTGCAGCACGACCACGGCCCGCTCGGCCGCGCCCGCCTGTACGAGGTGCTGCTGCGGGACTACACCGAACGCGAGACCGGCGGCGTGCGGCGGGTGGCCATCGACCAGGAGCTGGTCCTGCTCGGGACGGTGGCGCTGTCCATGCTCGCCCGCGGCCGCCAGGTCATCACCGGCGAGGCGCTCGCCCGGGACCTGCCCGCCCTGTGTCATGGCGGAGAGGACGAGCCGGACGACGACGAGGGCCGGATCGACTGGGTCCGCAAGGCCACCGAGCGGTTCTTCTTCGTGCGCAGGAACGGCACCAGGAACGGTTACGCGTTCCTGCACGCCACGTTCGGCGAGTTCCTGGTGGCCTGGCTGGCCATGTACGCGCTGCGCGACCTCGACAGGAGGCGCCGGCTGGCCGGGGACGAGCCGCTCGCGCTGGTGCAGGCGGTGGACGACGACCTGCTGTACGCGGTCACGTCCCACTCCTGCCTGGCTGAGCGCGGGGCGACCGTGGGGTTCATCCTGGAGCTGCTGGACGAGGTGCCCTCCGCCGTGCGGGCGCGCTGCGTGGAGCTGCTGGCCGGGCTGCTGCGCCGGTCGCTGCACGAACGGCCGCGCCGCCACTTCACCGGGTTCAGGCCCGTACGCCACACGCTGGCCCGCCGCCTGGCCGCCTACTCCGCGAACCTCACCCTGCTCATCGTCTGCGCGTCAGAGGAGCCGGTCCGCGTCTCGTCGATCCTGCCCGGCCCCGACCACCTGGAGGAGTGGTCCTCCCTCAGCCACCTGTGGAAGGGGCAGCTCGGGCAGGAGGGCTGGACCGGGCTGGTCACCGCCCTGTCGGCGCACCGCGTGGTCGAGGACGGCGAGGAGGACGTCGTGCTCGGAGGGGCGGAGACCGGCGGCATGGGCGACGTCGTCGTCGCGGTCGCCACCGGCCACACACCCCGCCACCGGCGGCTGCTCGACCTGCTGGTGCGGGCCCTGGGGGAGGGCCGCTTCCTGCCGTACCGGGACCGCCTGGCGATCCTGGAGGAGCTGGTGCGGACGGTGGCCGTGCGCTCGCCCGCCATGCACCGGGCGCTGGGCGCGATGTGGGCGGAGGACGGGGCCGACCACGCGGAGCTGCGGCCCCTCCTTCAGGCCATGCTCGCCGACCCGGCCGACCGGACGGGCACGTGGGAGCAGCTCGTCAAGGCGGGCATACCGGAGACGGCCCTCTGGGAGATCCAGGGCCTGGACTGAGCCGTTCAGGGGGCCCGTCAGGGGGACTCGGCGTGGACGGGCAGCTCGACGGTGATCGTCAACCCGCCCTCGTCCCTGGGCGTGGCCGTGACCGTGCCGCCGTGCGCCTCGGTGATCACCCGCACGATCGACAGCCCCAGCCCGCTGCCCCGGTCAGACCGCAGCCTGTCCCCATGCAGCCGCCGGAACGGCTCGAAGATCGTCTCGATCTCGTACGGCGGCACCTGCAGCCCCGTGTTGGCCACGACCAGCTCGACCCGGTCGGCCCGCCGCCGCGTCGTCACCCACACCTCGCCCTTCGGATGGTTGTGCCTGATGGCGTTCTCGACCAGGTTCTGCACCAGCCGCTCCACCAGCACCGCCTCGCCCGCCGTCGGAGCGGGGTCGAGCAGCCGGTGCATGGTCACCTCACGCTCGGCCGCCTCGGCCGCTGCCTGGTCCAGCACGTGCTCAGCCACGTCCGTCAGGTCGAACGGCCGCCGATCCAGCACCGCCTGCTCGCCTTCGGTCAGCGCCAGCAGGCCGTCGATCAGACGTTCGTGGCGGGCGTTGACCAGCAGCAGCGACTCGCCGAGCCGCTTGACGTCGTCGGTCGCGTCCGGCCGCCGCACGGCCACGTCCACCAGCGTGCGGTTGATCGTGAGCGGCGTACGCAGCTCGTGCGAGGCGTTCGCGACGAAACGGCGCTGCCCGTCGAACGAGCGCGCCAGCCGGCCGAGCATCGTGTCGTAGATCTCGGTGAGCTCCTTGATCTCGTCCTGAGGGCCCTCGTAGCCGATCCGTCCGTTCAGGTCGTGGCTCTGGGCGATGCTGCGGGCGGCGTCGGTGACGTTCCTGAGCGGGCGGAGCACCATGCCGGCCGTCCGCCAGCCGACCCCGAACGCGAGCCCCGTGCCGCCGAGTACGGCGAGCACGCCGGCGTTGCGCACGTTGTCGAGGAGACTGGTTGTGTATGTGGCGTGCGCCTTGAGCGCAAAGCCTCGGGCGAGCTCGTAGCCGTCCTCGAACCGAGAGGACCAGATGCCGTAGCCGTCCCGCTGGACGCTGATGTGGTCGGGGGTGAACACCGAGGCCCGGTACTGCAGGCTCGTCCGGACGACGAAGAAGACAGCGGTCACGGCGAGAGCGGCGATCACGAAGAACGCGCCCGCGCAGGCCAGCGCGAACCGCAGACGCATGCTCATGGGATGCGATATCCCGACCCCGGCACGGTCTCGATGACCTGCGGCTCGCCGAGCTTCTTGCGCAGCTTCATCATCGTCGTGCGCACCGTGTTCGTGAACGGGTCGATGTGCTCGTCCCACACCTTCTCCAGCAGCGTCTCGGCCGAGACCACGGCGCCCTGGGCCCGCAGCAGCTCGGCCAGCACGCCGAACTCCTTGCGGGCGAGCGGCACGTACCGGCCCTCCCTGAACACCTGCCGGTGCGCCCAGTCCAGCCGCACCCCCGCCCGCTCCAGCATCGGCGGGTCGGCCCGCCTGGCCCGCCGCCCGAGCGCGTGCACCCGGGCCACGAGCTCCTCGAACGCGAACGGCTTGGGCAGGTAGTCGTCGGCCCCCAGCGACAGCCCGGCCACCCGGGACCGCACGTCGCCCGCAGCGGTCAGCATGAGCACCCGCACCGGCCAGCCCCGCTCCACCACGGCCTTGCACACCTCGTCCCCGTGCACCAGCGGCAGGTCCCGGTCGAGGATCACCACGTCGTAGTCGTGCACTCCGAGCCGTTCGAGCGCCGCGTCCCCGTCATAGGCGACGTCGACGGCCAGTGCTTCCCCGCGTAACCCCTCGGCGATGGAGTCGGCGAGCATCCGCTCGTCCTCGGCGACCAAAACCCGCACCGCGCCCCCAAAAGATCGTTAAATGCCCGCCAGTCTGCTCTGGTCGGCATAACGCGCGCATAACCAGAAACGGTGACGTTCAGGTTATAGGTGACGCGCTGGACTGGCCGCCCTGAAGCCGGGAACCGCCCGGCTCTCTCGGGGGAGAAGGCCATGGCGTCCACGCTCGTGGAGCCGCGCCTGGAACGTGCCGGTCTCGTGCGCGCTCATGGGCTGTTCGGGTGCGTGCTCGTGCTCGCCGCCGCGCTGCGCGTGCTGGTCATGCTGGGGTACGACACGGCGCGGCTGTACTGGTACGACTCGTTCACGTACCTGGACACGGCCGTGCACATGAGGCCGGAGGGCGCGTTCCACCCGGCGGGCTATTCGTGGTTCCTGTGGGTGCTGCGGCCCTTCCGCAGCGTGGAGCTGGTCGTCGGCGTGCAGCACGCGATGGGGCTGGCCACCGGGTCGATGATCTACCTGCTGCTGCGCCGCCGGTCGTTGCCGGGCTGGGGCGCGGCGCTGGCGGCGGTGCCGGTGCTGTTGGACCCGGCGTTCGTCCGCCTGGAGCACGCCGTGCTGTCGGATTCGCAGGTCGTCTTCCTCATCGTGGCCGCGCTGCTCGTGCTGATGTGGCGGCGCGAGGCGTCCACGCCCGCCGCCGCGTGGACAGGCACGTGGACAGGCGCGGTGGCGGGCGTGCTCCTCGCGCTCGCCGGCCTGACGCGCACCGCCACCGTCCCGCTGATCGGCCTGGCCGCCCTCTACCTGCTGTCGCGGCGCGCGTGGCGGCGGCAGG
>NZ_JBFAMX010000405.1:0-9315 GCF_040659615.1 Nonomuraea sp. NPDC049784 | reverse complement strand
GGTGGCGGGTCCAGAGGCCGAGGGACGATTCGCGGAGGTGCCCGAGCCCGTGCCGGGCCCGGATCAGGCGCCCCATATGCCGCAGGTCGCTGAAGTTCACGGACACGTGATGGACCTCCACGAGCGCCTGATCCGGGCCCGGCACGGGCTCGGGCACCTCCGCGAATCGTCCCTCGGCCTCTGGACCCGCCACCAATGCGCGCATGCGCGACCTCCCCGGCTCACAGATGCGGACTAGCGGTCCGCTTCGATGGCAGGGATAGTATGAGGACCGACGGTCCGTTTGCAAGCGAGGAGGGTGGAGTGCGATCAGACGCCACGCGCAACCGGGAGGCGATCCTGCGGGCCACGGAAGAGCTGCTCGCCACCCACGGCGCCGAGCACATCTCACTCGACCGGGTGGCCGCGGCGGCGGGTGTGGGCAAGGGCACGCTGTTCCGGCGCTTCGGCAGCAGGACCGGGCTCTTCCAGGAGCTGCTCGCCGAACGGGCCGCCGCGCTGGCGCTCGCCATCGAGTCGCCCGGCTCGGGGCTCGGGCCCGGCACACCGCCCAGAGAGCGGCTGCTGGCCTTCCTGGACGAGCTGGCCGAGCTCGCCCAGCGCAATCTCGCCCTCTTCGCCGCCCACGAGCGGGCCTGCGCCGATGACAAGTACCTCGATCCGACCTATCTGCGCTGGCACGCCCACGTGACCGCGCTGATCGCCGAGGCCGGGCCGGGCGGCGAAGGCCGCCTCGACGCGGAGTTCGCCGCCCACGCGCTGCTCGGCTCCTTCGACGCCGACCTGGCCCGGCACGTCATGGCGGACGGTGGAGTGGCCCGGCTCAAGTCCTCGGTCAGGGGCCTGGCCGAAGCCCTCCTCGCCTGAAACTACGGCTGCTCCTCGCCGAACGCGTCGGTCGCGGCCTGGCAGAACGCCTTGAGATCGTCAGGCTTGCGGCTGGTGACCAAAGTGTTCGGCCCTTCCGTGCACACCATGACCTCCTGGTCCACCCACGTCGCCCCCGCGTTGCGCAGGTCCGTCTGCAGACTGGGCCAGGAGGTGACGGTACGGCCTCGTACGACGTCCGCCTCGACCAGGGTCCAGGGCGCGTGGCAGATGGCGGCCACGGGCTTCCCCGTGTCGAAGAAGGCGCGGGCGAACTGCACGGCCTGCGGCACCATGCGCAGGATGTCGGGGTTCGCGACGCCTCCAGGGAGTACGAGGCCGTCGAATGAGCCCGGGTCGGCGTCGTCCACCGTTTCGTCCACGGCGAACCTGTCGGCCTTGTCCAGGTGGTGGAACGCCTGGATCTGGCCCGACCGGGTGGAGACGAGCTTGGGAGTGCCGCCCGCCTGCTTGACCGCCTTCCACGGCTCGGTGAGCTCTACCTGCTCGACTCCTTCGGGAGCGACCAGGAATGCGATGGTCTTGCCGTCCAACATGTGAACTCCCCCTTTGGGCTGCATCTCCTCTCCCCCTAACCGAGGGGGCCGGTTGTATGCGGGAGGCTCGTCCGAGGGGCGCGGCACCGCGTCGGTGCCAAGGTAGGTGAAAATTTACACCAGAAAAGGAAACGAGAATGAAACAATTTTCCGCCACGCGTTGACACGCGGTCTCCGTATGGTGTGCCTTTCTCTACACAGGAAACCCCCGCCTGAAGGTGAGGCACTTATGAGGAAATGGTTCGCGCGCCTGGCTGTGCTGGGCGTCGCGCTATTAGTAGCAGGTCAGGGCGCGACAGCGGCCCATGCTCAGGAACCTGCGGCGGGGAAGAAGATCGTCCGCATCGGGGCCACGCAGTCCATGGACTCTATGAACCCGTTCCTGGCAGTCCGTCTGGTCTCCACGTCGATCCACCGCTGGATGTACGGCTTCCTCACGGTGCCCGACTCCAAGACGCTGCAGCCCAGCCCGGACCTGGCCGAGTCGTGGACCACGTCGCCCGACGGGCTCACGTGGACGTTCAAGATCCGCCAGACCAAGTGGTCGGACGGCCAGCCGGTCACGGCCGATGACGCGGCGTGGACGTTCAACAAGATCATGACGGACGAGGCCGCCAAGACGGCCAACGGCCCGGCGGTGGAGAACTACGAGAGCGTCACGGCCAGCGGCCAGGACCTGACGATCAAGCTCAAGGCCCCGCAGGCGTCCATGCTGGAAAACCCGATCCCGATCATGCCCAAGCATGTCTGGGAGTCGGTCACCGACATGGCCAACTACGACGCCGAGAAGTACCCGACCGTCACCAGCGGCCCGTACATCGCGATCGAGCACAAGAAGGACCAGTACGTCAAGCTGCAGGCCAACCCCAACTACTGGCGGGGCAAGCCCAAGATCGACGAGCTGCAGGTCATCTTCTACGACAACCCGCAGGCCGCCGTCGCCGGCCTCAAGAACGGTGACATCGACCTGCTCGGCCGCATGGCCCCGCCGGAGTTCGAGGCCATCCAGAACGACCCGAACATCGAGGCGTGGAACACCCAGGGCCGCCGCGCGGCGTACCTGCAGATCAACCACGGCGCCACCACCACCGACAACAAGCCCGTCGGTGACGGCCACCCGGCCCTGAAGGACGTCAAGGTCCGCCAGGCGCTGCACTACGCCATCGACAAGCAGAAGCTGGTCGACGAGGTCCAGAACGGCCTGGCCAAGCCCGCCGACGGCTCGATCGTGCCGCCGATGTACAAGGACTTCTTCTGGGAGGCCTCCGGCGACGAGAAGGTCACGTACGACCCCGCCAAGGCCAACAAGATCCTCGACGACGCCGGCTACAAGAAGGGCGCCGACGGCGTCCGTACGATGCCCGACGGCAAGCGCAAGCTGGAGTTCCGCTTCAGCATCCACACCGACACCCCGATCGAGGACAAGCTCGCCGAGTACCTGACCGGCTTCTTCAAGGAGATCGGCGTCACGCTGACCACCAAGAAGCTCGACTCCAGCAAGTTCACCGAGGAGACGGGCGTCACCGGTCTGTTCGACATCGCGATCAGCGGCTGGTCGGTCAACCCCGACCCCGAGGAGGTCCTGGCCACGCACCTGTGCAGCCGCAGGCCGGCCCCGGGCGGCGAGGGCGGCGGCACCGAGTCGTTCTTCTGCGACGAGACCTTCGAGAAGCTCTACCAGGAGCAGCTGAAGGAGCTCGACCGGCCCAAGCGCGCCGAGACCATCAAGAAGATGGAGGAGCGGCTCTACACCGAGGCCCCGGTCATCGCGATCTACTACCCGAACGACCTCGAGGGCTACCGCAAGGACCGGATCACCAGCATCACCCCGATCCCTGAGGACAAGGGCCTCCTGTACGGCGGCAGCGGCTACTGGCCGTTCTACACCGTGGACGTCAAGGCCACGGCGGCGAGCGGCGGCAGCGGCGGCGGCGGCTCCAACACCGGCCTCATCGCCGGCATCGTGGGCGGCGTCGTGGTCATCGGACTGGCGGCCTTCTTCCTGACCAGGCGCCGCAAGAGCGTCGCCGACGAACGCGAATGACCACTCCGCTAGAAGCAGCAGAGCCCGCCGTCCAGGCGGCGGGCTCTGGTGACGAGCGCTCCACCCGCCGCGGCACGCTGCAGTACGCACTGTCCAAGGCCGGTGGGGCGCTGTTCAGCATCGCCATGGTGATCGTCGGGACGTTCTTCGTGTTCCGGCTGCTGCCCGGCGACCCGGTGCGGAACCTCGCGCAGGGCCGCAACATGACGCCGGACCAGCTCAATCTCGAACGCCACCGGCTCGGTCTGGACAAGCCGGTGCTCCAGCAGTTCTTCGACTTCGTGGGCAACACGCTCAGGCTCGACCTGGGCACGTCCTACGAGTACAAGCGGCCGGTCCTGGACCTGATCGGCGAGCGCATCGGCCCGACGTTGCTCCTCGCGGGCACGGGTCTGGTCATCGCCGTCAGCCTCGGGATCTGGCAGGGCACGCGGGCCGGATGGCGGCCGGGCACCAGGTCCGACCGCTTCTCCACCGGCGTGTCGCTGGTGCTCTGGTCGGTGCCCACGTTCTGGCTGGGGCTGCTGCTGATGATGGTGCTCGGTGTCGGCATCGGGCCCATTCCCGGCCTCTTCCCGTTCAGAGGCATCGAGAGCGTGGACGCGCCGGACGGCTTCGCGTACGTGCTGGACGTGGCCTCGCACATGGTCCTGCCGTGCCTGACCCTGGTGGGCGTGGTCTACGCCCAATACCTGCTGATCATGCGTTCGTCGCTGCTGGAGGAGGTCAGCCAGGACTACGTGACCGTGGCCAGGGCCAAGGGGCTCCGGGACGACGAGGTCCGGCGCCGCCACGCGGTGCCCAACGCCCTGCTGCCCACGGTGACGCTGGTGTTCATGCGCATCGGCTTCGTGGTCGGTGGCGCGGTCACCGTGGAGACGATCTTCACCTGGCCCGGGCTGGGGCAGCTGTTCTACCGTGCGATCAAGGTGCCTGACTTCACCCTCATGCAAGGGACGTTCCTGCTGATCACCGTGGCCGTGATCCTCATGAACACGCTGGCCGACGTGGTCTACCACATGCTCGACCCGAGAGTGAGGTCGGCATGACCAGCGTCGCCGCGGCCCGCAGAAGGCTCGCCGTGAGCCGGTTCTGGGCCGACTTCCGCACCCACAGAGCAGGCGTCGCCGGGATGGCGGTCCTGCTCATAGCCGTGGTGCTCGCACTGATCGCGCCGCTGTTCATCGACGAGAGCGTGACCAGCGTCGTCGATGCCACCGGCGACAAATTCGCCGCGCCGAGCCTGGACTTCCCCTTCGGGACCGACGAGTCCGGCCGCTCGATCCTGCTGATGGTCTGGTGGGGCTCGCGCACGTCGCTGCTCATCGGCTTCCTCGCCGCCCTGCTCAGCATCGTGATCGGCACGGTCATCGGCATCGCCGCAGGGCACTTCCGCGGATGGGTCGGCGGCGTGCTCATGCGGGTCACGGACTGGTTCCTGGTGCTGCCTTCGCTGGTGACCGCACTGGTGCTGGCGGCCATTCTGGGCGGCACCACGTTCACGGTGATCATGGCGATCGCGGTCACCTCCTGGCCGTCCACCGCCCGCCTGATCAGGGCACAGACGCTCGCCGTCGAGGCCAGGCCCTACATCGAGCGGTCGAAGGCGCTCGGCGCCGGGCACTGGCACATCACGACCAGGCATGTGCTCCCCAATGTGGCGCCGCTGCTGCTGGCCAGCACCACACTGGAGGTGGCCAGCGCGATCGTCACCGAGTCCACGCTGGCCTTCCTGGGCGCCAGCGCGAACAAGACGTCATGGGGGACCATGCTGCGCTCCTCCTACGACTTCGGCGCGGCCACGCAGGGCGCGTGGTGGTACATCCTCGTTCCGGGTCTGGCCATCCTCGTCGTCGTCATGGCGTTCACCTTGGTCGGGCGGGCTCTGGAGGCCGTGCTGAACCCGCGCCTCAGGAGGGCGGCATGACTCTTCTCGAACTCGATGACGTGTCGGTGACGTACCGGATCGCCTCGGGCGAGGTGCCCGCTGTGCGCGGTGTGTCGCTGACGCTCGACTCCGGAGCGGCACTCGGAGTCGCCGGCGAGTCGGGATCCGGCAAGTCGACGCTGGCCATGGCGCTGTTGCGGCTCCTGCCCCGCGACGCGCGCGTCGGCGGCCGGATCCTGCTCGACGGCGAGGACGTGCTCACCATGAAGTGGGGCCGCATGCGTGCCGTGCGGTGGGCCGAGGCCTCGATCGTGTTCCAGGGCGCGCAGCACGGGCTCAACCCGGTGCGCAGGATCGGCGACCAGATCGCCGAGCCGCTGCTCGTACACGGCCTGGCCAAGCCGGAGGCCGCCCGCAAGCGCGTGACTGAGCTGCTCGAACAGGTCGGACTGCCCGCGTGGCGGGCCCGCAGCTACCCGCACGAGCTGTCCGGCGGGCAGCGGCAGCGCGTGATGATCGCGATGGCGCTGGCCTGCTCGCCCCGGCTGATCATCGCCGACGAGCCGACCACCGCGCTCGACGTGATGGTGCAGGCGCAGGTCCTGACGCTGATCAAGGAGCTGGTCGCCGAGCACGACATCTCGCTGATCATGATTTCGCACGACCTGTCGGTCCTGGCGGACGTGTGCGACCAGCTCGCCGTCATGTACGCGGGCCGCGTCGTCGAACACGGCCCGTCCGCCGAGGTGTTCCACGACGCCAAGCACCCCTACAGCCGGGCGCTGGCGGCGGCGTTCCCCACGGTGGGCGACCCGGCCTCGCGGCTGGCGCCGAAGGGCCTCGGCGGCGACCCGCCGGACCCGATGCAGCTCCCGGGCGGCTGCGCGTTCCACCCGCGCTGCCCCGTGGCGCTGGACGAATGCGCGACGCTGGACGTGGAGCTGTGGCCCGCGGGCGAGCGCCGTACCGCCGCTTGCGTGCACGTACGCGAGAAGGAGGGGGCCTCATGACCGAGACGCAGACCACCACAGAGGCGGTCTCGACGGCCCGGCCGAGCCTGCTGGAGGCCCGCGACCTGCACGTGGAGTTCTCCGCGCGCGGGCGCCGCGCCAGGGCCGTGGACGGCGTGAACCTCGCCATCGGCGAGGGCGAGATCGTGGCGCTGGTCGGCGAGTCCGGCTGCGGCAAGACCACGCTGGCGCGCACGCTGCTCGGCCTCGAGCGTCCCACCTCGGGCGAGATCCGGTACGGCGGCGCCGCGCTGAACTACGGCTCCAAGGCGCTCAAGGCGTACCGCAGGCAGGTCCAGCTCGTCCTGCAGGACCCGATGGGCTCGCTCAACCCCAGGCACACCGTGTACGAGGCGGTCGCCGAGGGGCCGCGCATCCACGGCCTGCCGGACGAGCGGGAGGTCGTGACCGAGGCGCTGTCCAGGGCTGGGTTGCGGCCGCCCGACCGGTTCTTCCTGCGCTATCCGCACGAGCTGTCGGGCGGGCAGCGGCAGCGCGTGGTGATCGCCGGCGCGCTGGCGCTGAACCCCAAGGTGCTGATCGCCGACGAGCCGGTGGCCTCGCTGGACGCCTCCGTACGCGGCGAGATCCTCGCCCTGCTGCTCAAGCTCCGCGAGGAGCTGGGACTGTCGGCGCTGGTCGTCACCCACGACCTGGGCCTGGCCTGGAACATCGCCGACCGGGTGGCGGTCATGTACCTGGGCCGGATCGTCGAGTCAGGCCCTGTGGAGCAGGTCCTGACGGCGCCGCGGCACCCGTACACGCAGGCTCTGTTGTCGGTGCTGCCGGAGTCTCCCGAGCGGATCGTGCTCACCGGCGAGCCGCCGGACCCGACCAGGATCCCCGGCGGGTGCCGCTTCCACGCCCGCTGCCAGGTGCTCGCCTCCGGGAAGGCGGCCGAGGCGGGGGTGGACGCGAAGTGCCGGTCCGAGCTGCTGGACATCCTGCCCGCCGTCCCCGAGGCGCAGGCGGCCTGCTACTACGCGGACGCCGTCGGCTAGCCGAGGTCCGCGTCGTGGACGAGGATGGCGGCCTGGACGCGGTTGGCCAGGCCCAGTTTGGCCAGCACGCGGCTGACGTGCGCCTTCACCGTGGCCTCGGTCAGGTGTAGCTCGCGGCCTATCTCCGCGTTGGACAGGCCGCGGGCCAGCGCCCTGATCACGTCCTCCTCCCGGCCGGTGAGCTGGGCGAGCTGCCTGCGCGCGGTCTCGGCCCGTGAGGGCGCGCGATCCACGTACGCGGCGAGCAGGCGCTTGGTGACCGAGGGGGAGAGCATGGCCTGACCGCCGGCGACCGTGCGGACGGCGGCGGCCAGTTCCCTCGACGGGGTGTCCTTGAGCAGGAACCCGACCGCGCCCAGGCGCAGCGCCTCGTGCACGTACTCGTCGAGGTCGAACGTCGTCAGCATGATCAGCTTGGGCGCGTCCGGCTCGGACATGAGGCGGGCGGCGGCGGTCAGGCCGTCCATGCCCGGCATGCGTACGTCCATCAGGACGATCTCGGGCCGCAACCGTCGCACGGCGGAGACCGCCTCGGCGCCGTCCCGCGCCTCACCGGCGACCGCGATGTCGCCCGCCGCCTCCAGGATCAGCCGCAGCCCCGAACGGACGAGCTCCTCGTCGTCCACGACCAGAACCCGGATCACGCCGGGATCCTGGCGCTGACCAGGAAGCCGCCGCCGTCCTGGGCGCTGGTGCGCAGCGTGCCGCCGAGCAGCTCGACCCGTTCCCGCAGCCCCACCAGGCCCCAGCCCGCGCCGGGCAGCTCCTCGCCCGGTGACCCCGGCGCCTCGTTGCGCACCTCCACCTCCAGCTCGCCCGGCCCGTAGCGGATGAGCACGTCCGTGGCTGCGTCTCCCGCGTGCTTGTGCACGTTGGTGAGCGCCTCCTGCACCACCCGGTACGCGGTCCGCTCCACGGTCGCCTCGACCGGTCGCGCCTCGCCCTCGTCGTGCCTGGTCACCGCGATGCCCAGGGCACGGGACTGGTCGAGCAGCCGGTCGAGGTCGCCGAGGGTGGGCGGAGGCTGAAGCGCGGCTTCACGAGCGGGCGAGCGGAGGACTCCCAGCACGTCGCGCAGGTTCGTCAGCGCCTCCCGGCCGATCCCGCCGATCATGGCGGCCGCCCGCGCGGTCTCCTCGTCGGCCGCCCGCACCTCCAGCGCCCCGGCGTGCAGCACGATGAGCGAGACCCGGTGCGCGACGACGTCGTGCATCTCCCTGGCGATCCTGGCCCGCTCCTGCGCCCTGGCCTGTTCGGCCCGCATGACCTGCTCGCGTTCGATCCGCTTGGCCCGCTCCGCGGCCGCCTCTCGCGTGGCGCGTACGAAGAGGCCCAGGGCCAGCGGCAGCCCGATCACGACCAACGCCATCAGCACGGCGTTGCCCGAGGTGGCGGTCATCAGCCGGCGCGGGCCGCCCTGCTGCTCGCCTACCAGCGCGGCGGTCCCGCACACCACCAGACAGCCGCCGAGGTAAGCGGCGATGCGGCGCCTGCTCAGGGTCAGCCCCGCGTGGTAGGAGGCGAGCATCAGCGGCGGCCACATCACGAGCCAGGCGTACCCGACGGCGCCCACCGCCACCAGCGGCCACCAGGACCGCCGCACCTGCCACGCGGCCAGGCCCGCGGCCGCGGCGGCCGCGATCAGCACCGGGAGCGGCAGGTCGGAGGGCACGCCGATCTGTCCTCGCACCACGAGCAGCGAGGCCGCGAACACAGCTCCGCCGAGCAGCACGAACCGCATGCCTCACAGCGTATGGGTCATCCAGAAAGGGGTTTTACGACGAAAGTAGTAAGGACCGATCGACGATCGAGGCGTCCTCGGCGGCGGTCCGGGGCACCAGCCTGGCCCCATGCGTAAAACCCTCGCGACAGTCGCGATGTCCTTGGCGGTCCTCGCCGGAGCCGCTCCGGCGCAGGCCGCCGGCCTCGCCCTTCCGAAGCCGACCGG
>NZ_JBFAMX010000404.1:0-9356 GCF_040659615.1 Nonomuraea sp. NPDC049784 | reverse complement strand
CGCGTCGTCCTTGGCCAGGGCGATGTACCTGTTCTGGCCCTCGAACGTGGCCGTGGGCACCGCGGCGTCAGCCAGGCTCTCGGTGAGGGGGTGGAGCCGGGGACGACATCGGCGGCGACCTCCTTCGCGTGGTGGCAGGCGGCGCGATGCGACTCGGGCCGGGCGGGTACCGGCATGAGCTCCGGCCGCTCGGTGTCACAGATGTCAGTGGCGAACTCGCACCGGGGCTGGAACGGGCAACTCGCGGTCAGCCGCATGAGGTCCGGCGGCGAACCCTTGATGGGCACCAGCCGTTCGCGCGGGCCGTCCAGCGCCGGGATCGAGGCCATCAGGCCGTGGGTGTACGGATGCCCGGTCGTTTCGTAGACCTCGCGCAGCCCGCCGGTCTCCACCACCCGACCGGCATACATGAGCATGACCCGGTCGGCGACGCCGGCCACCACGCCGAGGTCGTGGCTGATGAGGATCATCGCCATGCGGTGTTCCGCCTTGAGTTCGGCGAGCAACGCCATGACCTGTGCCTGGACCGTGACGTCCAGGGCGGTGGTGGGTTCGTCGGCGATGAGCACACGGGGCTGAAGGGCGATCGCCATCGCGATCATCACCCGCTGCCGCATGCCGCCGGAGAACTGGTGGGGATAGTCGTCGACTCTGCGTGCGGCCGCCGGGATACCCACCCGGTCCATCAGCTCGATCGCCTTGCGTCGCGCCTCGGAACGGGAGGCGCCACGACGGCGCCGGAACAATTCGCCGATTTGCGCGCCGACCCGGAACACCGGGTTGAGGGAGCTGAGCGGGTCCTGGAACACCATGGCCAGGTCGGTCCCGTTGAGCCGGCGGGTGTCGGACCGCGGGCGGGCCAGCAGATCCGTGCCGTCATAGACGATCCGGCCACCGGCCACCTGTCCCGCCGGTCGCGGAACCAGCCCCATCAGGGCCTGGGCGGTGACGCTCTTGCCACTGCCGGTCTCGCCCAGTATGGCCAGGGTCTCCCCTTCGGCCAGGTCGAAGCTCACCCGGTCGACGGCGGTGACGGTCCCCGCCCGGGTGCGGAACCGTACCGTCAGGTCCTGCACCGACAACAGTGGGTCGTCCATCACATGCTCCTCAGCCGCGGATCGAACCGGTCGCGCAGCGCGTCACCCAGCACGCCGAAGCCGATCACCAGGATGGCCAGGCCGATGCCGGGGATCGTGGAGATCCACCACGCGTTGGACAAGTAGTCCCGGCCGTTGGCGATGGTCATGCCCCAGCTCGGCGTGCTGGCCGGGGTGCCGAGGCCGAGGAAGCTCAAGGACGCCTCGGCCAGGATCACGTGCCCCAGCTCCACGGTCGCGACCACCAGGATCGGCGCGATCATGGACGGCAGGATGCTGCGGGTCACCAGGTGCCAGGTCCGTGCGCCGAGGGTACGGGTGGCGTCGACGAAGTCCCGGCTCTTGAGCCCGAGCACCTGGCTGCGGGTGACCCGGGCGAACGTCACCCAGTTGGAGATGGAAAGGACGATGACGACGTTCACCACGCTGGGCCCGAGGATCGACGCGATGAAGATGGCCAGCAGGATCGACGGGAAGGTGAGCTGGACGTCCGCCAGCCGCATGAGCACCGTGTCCAGCCAGCCGCCGAAGTACCCGGCGGCGATGCCGGCGGCGACGCCGATGACACCGGCCAGCACCAGGGTCGCCAAACCGACAGTTATCGACACCCGCGCGCCCTGCATCATCTGGGCGAGCACGTCCTGACCGACCTGGTCGGTGCCGAAGATGGCGGTGTGCCCGCCCGGCAACAAGGTGCCGGGCGGCTTCAGCCGGGAGCCGAGGTCGGTGGCGACCGGGTCGTACTTCAGCAGGATCGGCCCGATCACCGCGGCGACCACGTAAAGGGCGATCACCGACAACGAGGCGATGATGCGCAGCCGCCCGATCTTGACCCGTGTCCTGCCTGCCACTGGGGGGTCGCTGGGCGCCGGGTTGTCGGCCGCTTTGCTGTCGTTCTGTGGCAGCACTTGCTCAGTTGGCCTGTCCATGGTCACCGTCCCAGCCGAATGCGCGGGTCGAGGTAGCCGTACAGGACGTCCACGACCAGGTTGATCAGGACGAAACCGCAGGCGATCAGCAGGATCGCGGCCTGCACCACGTTGTAGTCACGGGCCGAGATGGAGTCGATGAGCAGCCGCCCGACGCCGGGCCAGGAGAAGACCGTCTCGACGATGACCGCGCCGCCGAGCAGCTTGCCGAACTCGAGACCGGCCACCGTCACGATCGGGATGAGCGCGTTGCGGATGGCGTGCAGGAAGATGACTAACCGCTCGGACAGGCCCTTGGCCCGCGCGGTCTGGATGTAGTTCTCATGCACGACGTCGAGCAGGCCGCTACGGGTCAGCCGGATCAGGATCGCGATCAGCGGCAGGGCGAGGGTGACCCCCGGCAGGACCAGCCGGTCGAATCCACCGTGGCCCCCACTGGCCAGCCAGTGCAGTTGCCTGGCGAACACCAGGATGAACATGATCCCGATCCAGAACGACGGCATGGACTGCGAGAGCAGCGCGAACACCGAGACCACGCGGTCGGCCAGGCGGTTCACCCGCAGCGCGCCGACAACGCCGAGTGAGATCCCGAGCACCAGGCCGATGACCATCGCCACGACGGCGAGCTGAAGGGTGAGCGGGAACCTGCCCATCACCAGGCCCATGGCGTCACTGTGGTAGCGGTAGGAATCGCCGAAATCAAACCGGACCACATCGCCGAGATAAATCCCGTACTGGACCACCAGCGGGCGGTTCAGGCCCATCTGCTCGCGCAGCCGCGCGATCTCATCCTGGGTGGCATCGGAGCCGAGAATGAGCTGGGCCGGATCGCCGGGAACCAATCGGAGCACCAGGAACACAATGGTCACGGCGCCCCACAACACGAAGACGGCGAACAGCGTGCGCCGGAAGAGGTACGCGGTCATGGCCGGTCCGATCGCTGTCGGTCGGCATCCCGTTTCAGCATCGGGCAACTCCAGGTTGAGCCATGACGCCGTAAGCGTCTGGCGGTGACGGCTTGGTGCTGGGGGGCTTTGGTGTTGAGACGGGCCCGCATCCGAGCCGGCCGGTCTTGGAGGTGATCCGCAGGCGAAGGCGAGCCGTCAGCCGCTGTCGGAGCGACGTGTTAACTGTCTGGAACATTAACGTTAATTCGATTGCCCGGCTGATGCTAGGTCGGCGGGCCCTGATCGTCAAGGGTCTGGCCGACATCTTCTGCCGGGCCGGCGCGATTTCAGTGCGCCTGACCAGTGAAAACAGCACGGCGGAACGGTACGCCACGACGCCCGGGACCGACGGCGGTAGCTACCCTGAGGGTTGACAGTCGCTGAACATTAACGTTAATGTCCGATCGCGACCGTATGACATACTCCGGTCGATCAGCCGGCGTAGACATTCGCCAATCGGCATTGCCTAAACCCTTTTCAGGAGCATTCGGCATGACCACGATGGAGCGGCCCGACCTGGCCGCAGAACTTCGCGCCGCCATTTTGTCGGCAGACCCGAGGTTGTCGAAATTTTCGCCGCTTCGGCGTATTCTGACCTACGACGACTTCAACTCCGGCACCCACGGCTGGACCGAACTACTGGGCAATTACAACGGCAATGGCGATCTCTCCACGGTTGATGATCACATGCGTGACTTCCGCCCGCCGCAGCTCTCGAACTGCTCGTTCTTCGATATCGGTTCCCATGGAGCCATGACCGGGTCGTATGCGCTCAAGCTGGCCACCCGGGCCTACCAGGGGCACACCGCCACCGCCATCCGGCGGCTCACCATGAGCGGGCGCGGCCTGCTGCAGATCGAGGCCTACTTCACCTTCAAGGCCGAGGCGACCATCGACGGCAGCGCGGGTGACCAGTTCGGAGACGTCACCTGGGACGGCAACCTGCACCCGTCAGAGGCGCAGTTCGGCTGCTTCACCGTGGCGACCGACCTCTGCGGCGACGGCGGTCTGCGCTACCACACGGTGGCCCGCTACCTGAACACCACGCTGGACAACAAGCTGTCCCGGCAGTGGGTGTACCCGATCGTGCCGGAACCGACGCCGCGTGAGCACCTCGAGGGCAAGGTCAAGCTGGCCTACGGGGCCGACTTCACCGCACCCGACCCGAAGGACTGGCATCCGTTCGGCGAGCCCCAGGAACTCTGCTACAACGAGGTGCCCACGAAGGTCAACTGGCACTACCTGCGCTGGGTCATCGACACGGGCGCCAGGCGTAACGTCGAACTGCAGGTCAACGATCGGATCATGGACATGTCCGCGGTGCCGGTCCCGCCGTACAAGGAGCGCTACGACTCGCTGGAGAACCTGCTGAACTTCTACTTCTCAGTGCGGACCCACTCGACGGTCCGCAACTTCCTGTTCCTCGATTCGGTTCTCATTTCCACGGAGTGGTGACGTTATGCGGCAGGTGCAGACGGCGGTCCTCGAGCGGGACACGACGTTCGTTTCCGACTTCGCCACGGAACCGTACGAGGTGGCGTGGGCCGGCGAGGCGCGCTTCTTCGTGCACACCCTTGCGGCGTCCGGCGACGACGTCGCGGTACGGCTGGTCACCCAGATCTCGCCGGACGGCCTGACCTGGTGCGACCTCGACGGCCACGAACATGTCGTCACCGGCCCCGGCCTGGTGACCTGGCCGGTCGGCCAGTTCGGCCAATGGCTGCGGTTGCGTGGCACAGTGGCGGGCAATAGTCCGTCAGCGACACTGCGTATCTATCTCACCGTCAAGAGCTGAGGAGCGGCCACAAGGTGTTACCGGGAGCGAGCGAGAGAGGGGCACTCGGATGGCTGGGACTCGGCGTCACACCCTGCGGGACATCGCCGCAACGTTGAACCTGTCGGTCAACACCGTCTCGCGTGCCCTCTCTGGAAAGGACGGCATTGGGGAGAAGACCAGGGCATTGGTCCGCGCCGAGGCGGAGCGGGTCGGCTACGTGCCGAACTCGGTGGCCAGGTCGCTTGTCCTGGGCTCCGCGATGACCTTCGGCCTGGTCATCACCAACCCGTCCAACCCGTTCTACGCGCAGCTGATCTCCAGCATCGAGTTGCGCGCCCGGAATCACGGTTATTCACTGTTGCTGATGGTGACCGGCGAATCGGAGGAGTACGAGACGCGCGCCGTGGAGTCGCTGCTGCGATCCTCGGTGAGCGGGTCGATAGCCGTCCCGGTTCAGGCGAGCGCCGATCCGTGGCGGCGGCTCGGCAAGGTCGGTGTGCCCACCGTGCTGCTCAACCGGGACCTGCCTGATCTGGGTTACCGCTTTGTCGGCACCGACAACGAGCTCGGCGGCTACCGCGCCACAGGGCACGCGATCTCCCGTGGCGCCCGCTCGATCGTGGTGCTGGAGGAGGACCTGCCGATCACCACCATCGCCGACCGGATCGCCGGCTTCCGCCGGGCCATGGCCGAGGCCGGCCTGTCCGTGCCGCGCGGCAGCATCATGCGGGTGCCCACCCGCCGGCACGAGCAGGCCGCCCTGCCATGGCAGCCGCAGCAGGCCTACCAGGTGGCGCGCCGGATGTTGCGCCGGGCCAGGCTGCCGGACGCGGTCGTGGTCGGCAACGACTACTTCGCGCTCGGCCTGTACCGCGCCCTGGAGGAGTGCGGGCTCAAGGTGCCGGACGACATGATGGTGATCGGTTTCGGCGATTACCCCTTCTCCGCGTTCCTGTCACCACCGCTGACCACTGTCCGGCTGCCCGCAGAGGAAGTCGGTGACATCGCGGTCGACCTGCTGCTCGAGGAGATATCCGGCGGCCGGAGCGCCCGCCCGCTGAAGCAGTTGATCGCACCCACGCTGGTGGAGCGGGAGTCGACCAATCGCACCACCTTCGCCAGGACCCTGGTCTGAACCAAGCCTGCCCGGTCACTGGAAACGCTTCACCACATCGTCGGCCAGCCCCGTTTTCCGCATATGACTGATCTCCAGTGGATGTCTCGTGGATCGATATCAAGGAGATCCAGGAAATGAAGTTGGAGGTCGGTGGGTATTTCTGTGGACTTCCTCCGCAGGCTTCGTGTACCGCTTCGAAAGTCTCGCAAGACCGGGAGACCTGCACGGGGACGGCACCGAAGCGGGTCGCGCCTGCGCGCGGCGCACCGCGTGCCAGGCGACGGCGCCGGGTTCGACCAAGCATGCGTCTTTTACGTCCAGCTGCGAGGGCAGAGCCAACAGCGTGTATTCCGGCACCACCACCGCTTCGGCCAGGCCGCCGTCGCGGTAAATCCCGAGGGTTCCGTGGCCGGCCTCAGTGCACCGCTGTGGGTTACCGGCGCGGCATTCCGCGCATTCCCCACCATAGATGGTCGGTTCGACGAAATAGCGGTTACCGGTGTCGTCGACTCCGGCGAACTCGTGCCCATAGATGAATCCGATCACCCCGGCACCAACGAACATGACATCGGTGCCGCAGATTCCCACAGCGGCCACCGAGAGCCGGACCCCTGCTCCACCAGGTTCATCGACCTCGACAGTGTGGATGCCGTCGTCGGTGTTCATCACAGCGCGCATGTGTTTTCCCGTCCACTTCGATACGGCAGGTCGCTTCCGCAGATCCCGTACGCATGGATGCGCACCAGCACCTCACCGCACCGCGGATCCGGCACCGGCCGCTCCGGTAATTCCAGGCGGGCTTTCGCCTCGGGGACGATGACAGCCCTCATCTGCGTCGTCGAGGGGCAACCCCTTTCTCACGGTTCGGTGGTGGTTGGGGCGCGGGTCCGTCCCGCTCGGGTTCTTGGGTGTTGCGGCCGTCCCGGACACGCATTCATGCTCGCCGCCCTCGCACCGCGTGCGCGTCGGCGAACATCGCCTTTGAAACCTCGACCAGATTCCCGGTCGTGGCGCACGCCGGTTGGAGGTCAGGGAAGCTGCAGGTCCCTGAGCTGCCGGCGGGAGGTGATGCCGAGTTTGCGGAAGATGCTGCGCAGGTGCGCGTCGATCGTGCGCGGGCTCAGGAACAGCTGCGCGCCGGCCTCCTTGGAGGTGGCCCCGGTGGCTACCAGCCGTGCGATGTGCAACTCGTGGGCGGTGAGCGCGTCGGCCGGCTGGGCGGTCCGCTTGCGTGGTTGCCCGCCGGTGGCGCGCAGTTCGCGGGCTGCGCGCGCCGCGAACGCCTCCAGGCCCATGCCCGACAGCAGCTCGTGCGCGGTGCGCAGTTGCTCGTGGGCGTCCTTGCGGCGGCCTTCGCGGCGTAGCCACTCGCCGTAGAGCAGGTGGGCGCGGGCGAGGTCGGGCACCCTGCGGCAGTCGCCGAGCCGCTGGATCGCTTCGCGGTACAGCTCCTCGGCGGCTGGCCCGCTGCTCATCAGCGCCCGCGAGCGCGCCTCCAGCCCGAGCGCCCACGGGGTGCCGCTGGCACGGGCCCGCGAGCTGAGCCGCTCCAGCCCGGCCGCCGCGCGCACCGGTTCGCCGACGCGAACGGCCGCCTCGATGAGCTCGGGCAGAGCCCCGCTGCTGTGCGCCAGCTCATCGTAGTCGCACGGCCCCGCCGCGGCGGCGAGCGCGGCCTCGTAGTTGCCCAGGCCGATGTGCAGCACCGCCAGCGCGGCCTGGCCCAGGGTGACAACGGTGCCCTCGCCCCGTTCGGTCACATCCCGGACCGCAGCCGCATACAGCTCGGAGGTTTCGCCCTGCCGGCCGCGATAGGCGGCGAGCACGAGCCTGGCGTGGGGCAGCGGCGGGGCCCCGATCGACTGCGTGATCGCGCTCTCCTCGGCCACCAGCTCGGCGGCGCGGGACAGCTCGCCGTCGTTCACCATGATGGTGGCGTGAAAGTTGAGCGCGGTGGCGAGCGTGGCCAGCGCGCCGGCATCGCGAGCAAGGCGGACGTGGCGGCTGGTCAGCACGTAAAGAATCTCGTCGTCGAACAGCATGAACGCGACGCGGCAGGCCAGCCACAGCCCGCGCCGGCCGTCGTCCTCAGCCCCGGACTGGTCGCGGAACGCCTCCAACGCCCGCCGCAGAGTGGGCACGCTCGCCTCGTACCCTTGCGTGAACCTCGTCACCACCCCGTCGAGCAGGAGATCGAGCGGTCGCGGCGGCGTCGACGGTACGGGCGCGCCCCGGGCAACGTCGGCCACCTCCAGCACCCCGCGGCCCTGACCGAGCGGACCGGCGTGGATGGCCGCCTCCAGCGCTTGCAGGTATGTCTCGCGGGCCAGCACGGCATCCAGCGGGGCGAGCGTCTTGGCGGCGTCCAGTAGCATCCCCGGCACATCGCTACCGCGCGTCAGAACAAACGCGATCTGCGCGCGCAGCAGCTCGACTCGGGCGTGTTGCAGCGCGTCCAGCGGTCCGGCCGCTGCGACCGTCAGCAGCTCCGAGGCGGCGTGAGGCGCGCCGGCCTGGTGCTTGGCGTGCGCGGCAGCCAGCGCTCGGCGAGCCCGCTCCGCCGGCTTGGGCGTCAGTACCACCGCTCGCTCTAGGAACGCGGCCGCCGCGGCCAGCCCGCCGCGTGAGCGTGCCCGGCCGGCCGAGCGCTCCAGGTCCGCGGCGACCGTCTCATCGGTGCCCAGTACGGCCTGCGCGCGGTGCCAGGCGCGGCGGTCGGGATCGGCCTGCGGGTCGGTGGCCTCGGCCAGCGCGCCATGCGCGCGGCGGCGATCCCACGGTGATGCGGCCCGGTAGACCGCCGAGCGCACCAGCGGATGCGAAAATCGCACCCTGGCACCGATCTCCAGCAACCCCGCCGCCTCCGCCGGCATGGCGGCCTCGGCGCCGATGCCCAGGTGCTCGGCCGCACGCCACAGCAACGCCGCGTCGCCGACCGGCTCGGCCGCCGCGACCAGGAGCAGCAATTGCGTGTCGTCGGGCAGGCTGCCCGAGCGGTGCCGGAAGCTCTCCTCGATTCGGCGAGGCACGCCCAGCGCATCCGGCAGCCCGAACCCGCCCGCCAGCTCCGCTGACGGGGCCGGCTCCGTGCTTCGGGACAGCTCCAGCAGCGCCAGCGGGTTGCCGCGCGCCTCGGCGATGATCCGGTCGTGTATCCGCTCATCCAGCGGCGCGTGGACGGCTCCGGCCAGCAACGCCCGCGCGTCGGCCTCACCGAGCCCGTCTAGTCGCAGCTCCGGCAGCCCGGCAAGCACCTCGGCGCCGCTCGCGTCGGGGCTGGGGTAGCGCTGCGCGAACACCAGCGCCACCCGCTCGGCCTCCAGCCGCCGCGCCACGAACGCGAGGGTCTGCGCGGAGGCCGCGTCCAGCCACTGCGCATCGTCCACCAGGCACAACAGCGGCCGTTCCTCCGCGGCCTCGGCCAGCAGACTGAGGGCGGCCAGCCCGACCAGGAACCGGTCGGGCGGGTCGCCGGCGCGTTGTCCCAGC
>NZ_JBFAMX010000403.1:0-9364 GCF_040659615.1 Nonomuraea sp. NPDC049784 | reverse complement strand
GTCGCGGCCAGGTGGAAGCCCTCCCGCCCGGTAGGCGCGACATTGGTGGTGTTTCTGCTGATGACACCGCTGCCGGCCCTCTTGGCAGCACCGGCCGGCCTCGGGCTGCTGATGCCGGCCGCATTCCTGGCCGGCTTGGAGGTGGTGGTCTACAACGTGTTGCAGACCACCACCATCCAGCGCCATGTCCCCGACCACCTCATCGGCCGGACCAGCTCCGTCGTCACGCTGGGCGCACTCGTGGCGGCCCCCTTGGGCATGGCTGTCGCCGGACCCGCGGCCCAGACGTTCGGCAGCGGCACGGTCCTCGCCGCCAGCGCCGTCATGGCCATCCTCATCACCGTGGCCACCCTGCTCGTTCCATCGGTGTGGCAGATCCGAGACAGCCCACGAGAGGATGCGCAACCACGGCCAGCTGAACCCTCTCAGGTCGACGCGGGCGGACGCTCAGCCGCACCTGAATCGTAAAGCGTCGGGAAACGATCATTGTGTGTCCGGGAAGCGATCACCGAGCCGTCGGATCTGTGCAGCTCAGCCGTACTCGTGAACGCCCCAACGCGAACGCGGCATCCAATCCCGCTTGCAGACGAGCGGCGCTGAGATGTTCTACCCTGGCCAACACGGCCACCGCATGATCTTCAGATCCATCACACCTGAATGATCACAGCGGTGGCCGTCGCCCCTTTTACGGGCTTATAGCGCTTCAGCGCTGAGAGGTTGGAACCCCGAGACAGGTGCCCAGGAACTGTCAGCGGCGGTCGTAGTGGGCGACGATGACACCCTTCGTGGTCGTGACACTGCTGGTGAGGCGGTACTGGGTCAACGGCGCCGGTCCCTCGAACATCCGTGTACCCGAGCCCAGGGTGAGCGGGTGAACCACCAACGTGTAATGGTCGATCAGACCGGCCGCATGCAGGCTGCGCACCAGTGCGGCACTGCCCACGATGCCCAAGTCGTTGCCGTCCTGCGCCTTCAACTCCGCGACCGCCTGCGTCGCGTCGCCGCGCAGCAGCACCGAGTTATGCCAAGCACTCGCGTCGTCAAGCGTGGCCGAGGCGACGTACTTGGTGACGGCGTTCATACGGGTGGTGTACGGGTTGCCGTCCTCGCGGTGCGCCCACGCGGTGATGAAGTCCTGCCAGGTGCGGCGGCCGAGCAGCATGTCGCCGGGACCGCTCATGCCCTTGGCCATCTCCTGGGCCAAGACCTCGTCCTGGTGCGAGGCCCCCCAGCCGCCGTGCGTGAAGCCTCCGCGGGTGTCCTCATCAGGACGAGCCGGGCCCTGCACGACGCCATCCAAGCTGATGTTCATGGTGACGTTGATCGAACGCACTCGAATGTCTCCTCCGCTCCTGCGGACCGCCCCAGCGACGGCCCGATCACCCCCTACACGAGCGCCGACCGCCCGAATAGACATCGTTGAACGACAAATTCTTGCTTTCTGTCTCGCCCGCTCCGGCACCGCAGCGAGGTACACGGATCAGCGATCTCCGGCTTCAAAGACACGCTTTGAAGCGGTGCAGCTCACTCCCGTCCAGACCGCCAACAGCGATGTGCGGCTGGAGTACTAGGAGATACATCGTCACCGATGCCAAGGACTGCAGAACACTCATGGTCCTTCGGCTGCTTGCTGCACAAGATCAATTCATGTTCACGCAGCCGGGCAATCAACCGCTCGAGCTGAGCCTCCCTCAGCAACTCCGTCCCGAGATCGTCATACAACACTGCCCGTGCCAGCCCTCAACACTGCCCGTGCCAGCCCTCCCCGGTCACACAGCCGTGACCTGCCAATCAATCTAGCGATTTCCGGCGAGCCGTGTGCAGAACGGGTAGCCAACGACCTTCTTTGTCGGCATCGCCGAACGCCTGCGCCCGGGACGAGGGGTCCGTTGAGGTGTGGTTATCCGGGATGTAACACCAGCCGTACCTTTCCACGACGTCGACGAGGACTTGAATTCATCCCGACGGCACGGCGCCGGTCCTAAGGAGGCACAGAGACACCACGGTTCCACGGACCATGGTTCAGATCGGATCGCGCCGTCGTCACCGCCTGCTGCCGAAGGAAGGGCTGCTGGCTTTACCAGAGCCCCATGCGGAGACTGAACGACGCCAGAGGCGCCCCAACGTGCCGCTTCCATCACTGAGGCCGTCAGACCATTCGACACCTGAGCAGCATCGATCCGTAGGCGACGGACACTAGAGCGACGACGATCGACGCCACAGCTGTTCGCCGGCTGCAGCCACGACTTCGTTGATCAGCTAGTCGCGGAAGTGACGATTGGCCGGTCGCAAGCCTGATCGCAAGGGTAAAGGTCGGCACACTGGGGCCCTCGCCCCGATGTGTGGACACCTTGAGTGCCGGATGATGGAGATCCGGAGACAAGGAGTTCCACGTGGCGATGAAGTCGTATCCGCCGGAGTTCAAGGCGGACGCCGTCGCGTTGTATCTGTCTGATCCGGCGCGGACGTACGCGTCGGTGGCCCGGGATCTGGGCATCAACCGCGAGACCCTGCGCCTGTGGGTGAAGGAGGCCCGCGCGGAGGGCACTGCGGGGGCGAAGAAGGCGGCCCCGGGTAAGAAGCCGGCGAGCGGCCCGCTATCGTCCGACGACGTGCTGGAAGAGGAGAACAAGCAGCTCAAGGCCCGGGTCCGAGAGCTGGAGCTGGAGCGCGACATTCTGCGCCGGGCGGCCAAGTATTTCGCGGGAGAGACGAACTGGTGAGCCGCTTCAAGTTCGTCGCCGACCACCGCGACGCCTTCGGCGTGAAGCGGCTGTGCCGAGTCATCGGGGTCTCCCGCTCCGGCTTCTACCGATGGATCAAGGCGGCACCCGCCCGGGCCGCCCGCGCCGCGGCCGATGCCGCCCTGGCCGCGGAGATCAAGCAGATCCACGGCGAGTTCGACGGCACCTACGGCAGCCCGCGCGTGACCGCCGAACTGCGCGAGAAGGGCCGGAAGGTCAACCACAAGCGCGTCGCCCGCGTCATGCGCTGCTTCGACATCGTCGGGCTGCACCTGCGCAAGAAGGTGCGCACCACCGTGCCCGAGCCCTCGCATCAGAGGGTTCCCGACCTGATCAAGCGGGACTTCACCGCGCCCGAGCCGAACCAGCGCTACGTCGGCGACATCACCTACCTGCCCATCGGCGACGGCGAATTCCTCTACCTGGCGACCGTGCTGGACCTGCACTCACGGCGGCTGGCGGGCTGGTCGATCGCCGATCACATGCGCACCGAGCTGGTGACCGACGCGCTGCGCGCCGCCGCCGTAACACGGGGAAGCCTGCACGGGACGATCTTCCACTCCGACCACGGAGCCCAGTACACCTCGGCCGAGTTCGCAGGGGTCTGCGCCGAACTCGGGGTTCGCCAGTCCATGGGCGCCGTCGGTACCAGCGCCGACAACGCCGCCGCGGAGGCCTTCAACGCCAGCCTCAAACGCGAGACACTTCAGGGCGCCAGGCGCTGGTCCTCCCCGCGTGAGGCCCGCCTGGCCGTCTTCAAGTGGATCACTCGCTACAACACCCGCAGGAGACATTCCACGCTCAGCTACCTCAGCCCGATCGACTACGAGCACCAGACCACCGCTAGAGTGCTGCTCGCCGCATAACAGCCGGTGTCCACACTTCGGGGTGAGCCTCCCTGAATCAACCAGTCAAGTGCTGCCTGGCCACCCTCTAATGACCGTGTCAGAGGGGGAAGCGTCATTACGGGCGGTAAAATTGGCGGGCCCAACGCCTGTAGGGGCCGATCGGTCCGTCGCCCTCGATGAGGATGGGGCCCCGCATATACGCCTTGTGCCGCCAGATGGGTACGTCCTGGCGAACGTCCCGGACGAAGAACCTGAGCGATGCGCGGGCGACGAGCTCGCCTATGAGACGCCGGAGTGCGGACGGCAGGCGCTGGGTGCCGACGCGGGCGGACAGCGCCAACCGCAGCTTGATGCGGTGGTCGTCAAGCGGAGTGGCGAGGACCAGGAGACGCAGCTGGAGGCCGGCGGGCAGACGTACGTGAACGGTGGAGTGCCCGAGGCCTTCGACCACGGTGTTGAACTCGAGGCAGAGCCCGCGCGGGAACAGCGTCAGCGCCCGGCGTACCCGATATGCCGTGCGCAATTGGTGGCCATTGACCGTGCAGCGCTTCAGCATGTGCACGTCGCGGTAGCCGTGGACGTGGCCGAAATGGCCC
The DNA here is from genome assembly GCF_040659615.1 of Nonomuraea sp. NPDC049784. Taxonomy (NCBI): domain Bacteria; kingdom Bacillati; phylum Actinomycetota; class Actinomycetes; order Streptosporangiales; family Streptosporangiaceae; genus Nonomuraea; species Nonomuraea sp. NPDC049784. The sequence continues at coordinate 5,176 of NZ_JBFAMX010000403.1, read as the reverse complement.
AAATCCACGCTGTTCTCTGAGGTCTCCTGTGGGTGACCACGCAAGCTGAGAGCGTGAGTTCGCCAAGGTGTCCAGCCTGTCATGTCAAGCTCACGCACTCGCCAGAGCGGGTCGGCGTCGGCCCAGTGATGCCAGCCGAGAATCACGCCGTGCTGCTCGACGACCGGAATCATGGTGAGTGTCATGCGGGCCGGCGTCCGGCTGCTGGTGCACGTGCCGGCGGCGTTGAAGGTCAGGCCGTGCATGGGGCAACGTAATGCGTCGCCCTCCACGGTCCCGCCATGGCCGAGGTGAGCGCCAAGGTGCGGGCAATGGGCAAGCGCGGCCATGACGTCGCCGGATCGCAGCCTAGCCAGGACGAGGTCCCGACCAGCCAGGCGAACGGGTCGAACTGCACCTGCGCGGAGATCCCGGCTGAACGCCAACACGTACCAACCGGCGGGAGCTGGGGGCAGATCACGCGACGCTGGCTCGGCGGTTATGCCGGAGGGGATGTGAGCAGAACTGGTCGTCGTCATGGGGTGGTATCCGATGCTGGGATGAAGGGCTGGGGGCGGGTTGTATGGCCAGCTCGGAAAATGATCGGGCCAGGCCAGGCGGAGTTAGACATGCGAGCCGCCATCGACGCGCAGGTCAACTCCCGTCAGATAGCTGCCATCAGAGGAGGCCGCGTAGGCGATGGTGGCAGCGATCTGCTCGGGCTCGCCGTAGCCGGTCAGGGGCTGCGTGCGGCTGAAGAAGTTCAGGTCTATGTCGGCCCCTTCGGGGACCTCCATGGTTGTGACCATGGGAGTGCGCACGCCTCCAGGGGAGACGGCCACGACCCGTACCCCATGTGGTGCCACCTCGGCCGCGAGGCTGTAAGAGAGCGCAAGAAGCGCGCCTTTACTGGCCGCGTACGCGGTCATGTACGGGTGGCCGTGGGTGGCGGCCGTCGAGGCGACATTGACGACCACCCCGCGGGTATCCATGAGATAGGGCATCGCCTCTCGGCACAGCAGCGCGGGGCCGATGCAGTTGATCGCGAACAGGTCATGAAAGTCCGCCGGTGTCAGAGCGTCCATCGGTGTGATCCGGTGGACGCCAGCGACGTTGATTAGCGCGTCCAGGCCACCCAGGATCTCGCCGGCGGTATTGACTGCGTCGACGACGTCCGACTCTTTGGCCACGTCGGCGACGTGCACGGTGATGCGGTTGTCTTTGAGCTCTTTCAGCCCGACGCTGTCGCGGTCGATGGCGACGACGCAACCGTTCTCGGCGGCCAGACGGAGCGCGGTGGCACGGCCGATGCCGGAGGCGGCACCCGTCACCAAGAGGCGCTTGCCAGCGAAACGGTTCATGTGTATCTCCTTCGTTCCACATACGATTGAGGTTGGGGTCAGGCAGCAGGTGGCTCGGTCCAGGTGACGGGTAGCGCCATGGGCCCGCGGGTCACCTGGCTGTGCCGCCAGACGATGTCGGCCTCGCCGCAGGCGAGCTGCAGGTCGGGAAAGTGCCGGGGCAGCGCGGTCAGCAGCACGCTGAGCAGCATGCGGGCCACCTGGGAGCCGAGGCAGACGTGTGCGCCGTGGCCGAAGCCCACGTGCCGGTTGGGGTGGCGGGTAAGGTCGAGCCTGTCAGGCTTGGGGAAGACAGCCGGGTCGTAGTTGGCGGCGATCATTGAGGGCAGGACGGTGTCGCCGCGCGGGATCAGCACGTCGCCGAGCATGACGTCCGACGTGGCTACTCTCGGCAGGCCCGAGGTGCTGCCCAGGGGCACGTAGCGGACCAGTTCCTCGACAGCGCTCGGCACGAGTTCCGGATCGCGGCCGAGCCTGCGGAAGTCGTCAGGATGGCGCAGCAGAACATACACACTATTGGCGATCTGGTCCGTGGTGGTCTCGGCCCCGGCCGCCAGCAAAGTAATGCCGAACCCGACGAGTTCGTCGTCGGAGAGCGCGCCGTGCTCGTCGTGGGCCGTCACCAGGTGGCCGATCAGGTCATCGTGGGGGGTGCGGCGGCGCTCGGCCACCAGGTCGGCAACGTAGCTGATCAGCTCGCTCAGGCTGTGACCGGCCTGCTCTGGGGTGATGTTGCTGATGCTCAGCAGCGCCGCGGTCCAGGCCCGGAAAGTCTCATAGTCCTCCGGCGGGACGCCGAGCATGCTGCCGACGACCAAGGCCGGCAGCGGGAGCGCCACGGCGGTAACGATGTCGGCGGGCGGCCCCGCCTGGCGCATGCGGCTCAGCAGGTCGTCGACCAGCCGCTCGGTGTGCGGCTGCAACTCCCCCGCACGCTGGGGAGTGAACGCCCTAGCGACCAGGGCACGCAGCCGGGTGTGCTGGGGCGGATCCATGCTGACGATGGACGTGCCAGGCAACGGCTGAGCCGTCAGCTGAGGCCGCCCGGGCTCGCACGCGAGTGCGCGGGAGAAGCGGCGGTCGGCCAGTACTTGCTGGACCAGCACGTGACTGACGACGAGCCAGGCTTCTTGCCCGTCAGGCAACCGAACGCGGGTCACCGGGCGTTCGCGCAGTGTCTCGTACTGGTGCTCAAGCCGCAGACAGCTTGCGGGTGGAAACGGGTAATGGACGGTCGTGGCGATGCTCATGTCGCCTCCTTCGGCGTTGTCTGTACGACGGCTGTCGTCGGGGTGCAGGCCGAAACGGGCTCACCAGTCTCCGCGTCGGCGAGAGTGATCGCCGAAAAGGGGCAGAGGTCGGCCACGATGGCCAGTTCCTCGTCCGGGTGGGTCACCTCGGCCAGCGGATGGGCGTGCCCCTCGAGGAGGGCGAAATGCCTCGAGGTGGAGGCCACGCATAGACCCGTCCCCTGACATGCCGCCGTGTCGATGCTGATCCGCCACTGGCCCGCCTGAGGCGAGGAAGCACTGCGCGCGCCCAGGCTTCCGCTGGCTTCCGCATACAGTTCACTTGCGTGACTGGTTTGTTTGCCGGTCATGGCCAGCTCCTTCAGGCTCTCGTGGGCGGCGGCCAGCAGGCAGAAAGCCACGGAATGGCGCCGGCTTAACAGCAGCAGTCTCTTGACTTGCTGTAAATATCGATGTCAATTCCAGGAATTTTGGAGGTGGCGCCCAGATGCTGGCAAGAGAAGGCGGGGCCGTCATGACTCCTGTGATCAGATCGTGATCAGTACAAGTCTGTGCTGCTGCACGAGGAGCGGCACTCACGCTGTATAAAACGTTGCCGTGGCCATGCCCCGAGCTGCTATGACTCACGGCTCCATGCAGCCTGACATCGATGCCGAGCGGTCCGTATTCACGCCCCGCGACGCCGGGTACGGCGACCGAGTTCGTCAGCTCACACGCTGCAACGCTCACCATGCACTCACGCACGGTGCCTGATCCATACGGTCTTGGGAGAACTGGCCCCCTCCTTGCGACGCGCCCCCTACCTGCTGAACCATGCCGAACCCGGGTGTCGGCCTGCGTGACCTCGGCTCTCCCCCTGCCAAACCATGCCCGTGCGAGGCGCCACGAGCGCCTCCGCCGTCAGCTGATTCGTGCTCGGTCAGAGCCGTCGCCGCGATCACACTCGAGGCGCTGTCGCCGACTGCCGACGTCGTTCGAAGCCCAGGCTCATGCGGCCTACCCCACACCGACGCCGTCGCTGCGTGGCATGCAGGCGCTAACCGACCTCCACCTTCGTCGCCCCTGTTTCGGTCCCCATTCGGGATCACACACACTGCTGGAGCCAACTACATGTTTTCTGCTTGCCAGCAACCTTCCGGGAACCTCGTCGCGCTGTTTCGCGGCAATGCCGATTTCAGGCGACTCTTCGGCGCTTGCGTGCTCAGCCGGACAGGCGACTGGTTCACCTATGTTGCCTTGAGTAGTTTCGTTTACCACCACACGGGGTCGCCTGGATGGACGGCGCTGCTGTTCGCGGTCGACTCCCTTCCCGGAATGATGCTGTTCCCCTTGATCGGCCCGCTCGCCGACGGCTTCGACCGGCAACGCTTGCGGATCGCTTGCGACCTGGGCTCGGCCATTCCGATCGCTGGCCTGCTGATCGCCTTCCACCTCGGCTCTGTTCCCCTGACCCTAGGATGCTTGGCCGCGCGGTCTGTGTTCGCCGCGGTGTCGGCACCTATCCCTGAAGTCGCGTTGCCGAACCTCGTCGCCAGCGGGGAACTGTCACTGGCCCAAACCATGCTTGGGAGCGTGTATTCGGCCAGCCTGGTCGTCGGAGCCGGCCTGGGGGGTGTAGTCAGTGCCGCCTGGGGAACCTCGGCCACGCTCCTCATCGATGGCGCCTCATTCGTCGTCTCCGCGCTCCTGGTCGCGCGAATCAAGCGGCCATTGTCCAGCGCTGCCGCAACACGCCGACTGCGGATAGGAGCCGATACGACCGAACTGTGGCGGTTCCTGCGAACGACCCCGGTCGCGACGGCCTTGCTGTGGCTCACCGCGGGACTGCGTCTCTGCTATGGAATGGTCGCGCTGTTGCCGCTCTACGCCCTTGATCGTTTCCACGTCGGGGATGCGGGAGCTGGCGCCATGTACCTGGCACAAGGACTCGGAGCTGTGCTTGGGCCCTTCGCGGGCGGGTGGCTGACCGCGGGCTCAGCACGTCGACGGCTGCCTGTGGCTGCGGCGGCCCTGGCGGTCTTTGGCCTCGGATACCTGCTCCTGGCTCACGCCTCCAGCCTCGGCGCAGGAATGGCGGCCGCGGCGCTGGGCCACATCGGAGTAGGCGCATGCTCGATGCTCGCCATCAACGGTCTGCAGTTAGCGACCCCCGATGCCTTGCGAGGGCGAGTCCTGGTGTTCGCCTTCAGCCTCTCGTCCGCCGTCCAGGGAGCATCGACGCTCGCTGTCGCGCCCATGGCGGCGACCGTCGGCGTGGCCGACGCTACTCGTATCCTTGGAATACTCGCCGTTGCCTACGCGATCACCTGGTCAATCGGTGCAGCACGCATCCGTGCCACACACTTCGATGCCGACCGAGAGGACACCTTCAAGACCTGACGCTGACCGTAGTCAGCCGGGTCAACGCCACGAACCCAGCGGCACAGCACCATCATGCGACTGGGCCACGCATTGATCGCGGGATGCGCTGCCCCAGGGCGGCGCCGCCCTGGGGACTGGGGGGCGGGGAGGCCGCTGCTGGCCCTGCCACGTTCCGCAAGGGAACGCCCACGAACCCGCTGGATGATTCCCCGGAGAGATAGGAAG
>NZ_JBFAMX010000402.1:0-9389 GCF_040659615.1 Nonomuraea sp. NPDC049784 | reverse complement strand
CTGAGACGCAGACCGCCCAGCGGCGCACGCCCGGCCTCGTGCCCGTCACGGAGACCATGCGCACCACCGAACGCCACCCGCCGGAGCCGCCCAGCGCCGCCGCCGTCCCAACGGGTGTGGGAAGGACGTGGTCGTTCTGGCGGCTGCTCGGCTCCGAGCTGGGCCTGACCTTCCGCCGGCCGCGCAACCTGGTGATGCTGGCCGCGCTCGGCGCCGTGCCGATCGTCATCGGCGTGGCGCTGCGCATCGTCAGCTCCGACGGGGGCATGGGCGGGATCATCGCGGACGTCGCGGGCAACAGCCTGATGCTGACGTTCGCCTCGTTCTCGTTCCTCGTGCTGCTGCTGATGCCGGTCGCCGTCAGCGTGGTGGCGGGCGACTCGATCGCGGGCGAGGCCGGAGCGGGGACGCTCCGCTACCTGCTGGCCGCGCCTGCGGGACGCACCCGGCTGCTGCTGGTCAAATACCTCAACGCGGTCGTCTTCGCGTACGCGGTGACCGCGGTGGTGGCGCTGACGGCCCTGCTGACGGGCCTGCTCCTCTTCCCCGCCGGTCCTGTGACGCTGCTGTCGGGCACCACGATCTCGATGACGGACGGCCTGCTGCGCATCCTCATCACCGTCGGGTACGTCGGTGCCGGCATGGCCGCCCTGGCCGCCATCGGGCTGGCGCTCTCGACGTTCACCGAGGTGTCCATCGGAGCCATCGCGGCCACCCTGGTGCTGATCATCATCTGCCAGGTGCTCCGGGCGATCCCCGAACTGGGCTCGATCACGCCGTACTTGCTGCCGTCCAAGTTCACGAACTTCGACGCGGTGCTGCGCAGCCCGATCGACACGGGGGCGCTGAGGGAGGGGCTGCTGGCGTTCGGGGCGTACATCGTGCTGTTCGGCTCGATCGCCTGGGCACGCTTCTCCGGCAAGGACATCACCTCCTGACGCCGCCCGCCCGCCCCACACGCGACGGGCGGGCGTGCGAGTCATGCGGCGTCAGGCGCCCCTGGCGCGCTGCACGCCTTTGGACGACCCGCACGCTCCTGCGCCGGGCGCGCCGTCCATAGGCGCGGCGTCGCGCGCGTGGGCGCCTGCGGGTGGGCGGGCCGCACCGTTCCCGCCTCCCGTCCCCAGCCGGCACGGCGTCGCCTTGTGCGCGTGGGTGCGGATGGGCTCGGCGTCCGGAGGGGGCCTCCGTCGCCTTGGGCGCCGCGTCGGCGGGCTGGTGGACGGGGGACCCCGGAGCAATGTGTGCGGCGCTCGGCCCCCTAGGCGCCCGGGCCCCGAAGGGGTGAGGGCCTGCCCGGGACGGCGGGTGCCCCGGGCGGCCGGGCCCCAAGGTCGGAGCCCGGCGCCCGGGGTACGGGGCTCAGGAGGTGGGGCGGCGGCGGAGGCCGAGGGCGCCGACCACGATGCCGATGACGCCCACCACCAGGCCCGCCCCGCCCAGGAGGCGGGCGGTCCCGTCAGACGTGGACGTCGACGCCGCCACCGGAACCACCGAAGGCGTGGCACCGGCCGGAGCGGCGGAGGCGGAAGCCGCGCCGTGCTCGTCACCCCCGCTGGCGGGAACCAGCTTGAGCGTCGGGACAGGGTGCTCGGCCTCGGTGCCGTCGGCCTTGGCCGGGTCGGCCCAGTTCACCACCTCACCCCCCGAGTAGGTCTGCTTGGTCGGGAACGTCAGCGACTCCGTGTCCTTGGGCAACTGCCCCATGGACACCTCGAACTCCTGGAACTCCCCAGGATTGATCTTGCCGCCCGACCACACGACCTTGGTCACGGCCTCCTCGAGGTCGCCGTACTCGGTCTTGACCGGCTTTGGCAGCTTGCCCTGCGTGACCTTGACGTCCCAGCCCGGCAGCGGCTTGACCGACACGAACGCCAGCGGATGGTCGGTCGGGAAGTCGACCTCGATCTTGACGGTCGAGGCGTTGTCGCGCTCGTTCGGCACCCGGAACGCGACCTTGGTGAACCCGCCCTGCTCGGCGGTGCCCGGCTGGATGCTGACATGGGCCAGCGCCGGGATGGCGAGCCCGACGGTAAGAGCGGTGGCGGCGGCGAGCACGGCCGCCGCACGGCGTACGAAGGACATGGGAAAACTCCACTTGGTGAATTAGGGGATGAAACGGGTGTCAGATGGTCAGGCGGGAAGTGGAGGACCACGCCTGGCCACGCAGTGCCGGAACTCCGGCTGGAGTGGCACGACCCTTGTCTGGACGATCGGCGCGGCAGGCCGTACGAGGGGCACGACGATCGCCGGCAGCAGCACGAGACGGCGGCCGATGAGGCGCAGCAGCGACCAGAGCGCGACCTCGCCGCGCGCCAGCCACAGGCCCGTGATCAACGTGGCCGTCACGTGCGTGAGCAGCATCCCGGTGTTCACGGCCAGGCCGCCCTGCGTATGGCTGTGCACGACGACGTCCGTCGAGAACAGGCCGTGCAGGGAGAAGTACGTCCCGCCGTCACCGGCGAACAGCTCGTGCAGCCCCAGCTGAGCGCCCACCAGCACGACGTTGATCGTCGCCGTCGAGCGTTCCCTGCCGCACAGCGCCAGCCCCAGCGCGGACACACCCGCGAGGCCGAGACCGGCGGCCCACGGCGCGGGCGCCGAGCCGCCGCCCAGCATGTGGGCGAGCGCGGCAAGAGTCACGCAGACGGCGGAGAAGGCGGCCGTCCGCGCGAGCCTCAGAGGGAGTTGCGCACGCATGGGTGTGCCCCATGCTCTCACGGGGCAGTGACACATGAGACCCAGAGTGCGAAGCTGCACAACGCCTGTCCGAAATGGGCATTTCTCGCTAGGGTCGTGCCGACCGCGTTGACATAGAGGTGAGAACGTTGCGGCACTTAGGTGGATTCCTCATCGGGCTTGTGGTGGCGGCGGCCGTCCTGGCGGGCGGTGGATGGGCCGTCCAGCAGGTCGTCGGCAATGCGGCGGCGAGCCCACCGGACAGCCAGAAGATGTGGATCGCGCTGGGCGCGATGGCCGCGATCGGGCTGGTCGTCGGGCTGGTGGTGGCGGGCCGGGTGTCGCCGCTGGCGACGTTCGTGCCGTCGATGGTCCTGCTGGCCTGGACGGTCGTCTACGCCCTCGACGTGAACAGGGCGCTCTCCTTCATTCCGAGCGAGCCGTCGGTCAACCAGATCATCAGGGACGCCGGCTTCGGCGCCAAGACGTTGCTCACGACGGGCGTGTTCGCCCTGCTCGGCGTGGCGCTGTTCATCCCTGTGCTGATGCCGTCGCGCTGGTCGCGCCGGGACGACGAGCTGGACGAGGACTACGAGGCCACGCCGGAGGGCAGTTACTACTGAGTCATGCCCGTGTAGAGGTGGGTGACTACCTCCTCGAGGCTCGACCGGTCGGGCGCCGTGGCCATCAGGTCGTCGAGCGTGCCGTCGAACGCCAGCCGCCCGTGGTCGATCAGCATGACCCGGCGGCACAGGCGTTCGATGTCGCCCAGGTCATGCGTGGTGAGCAGCACGGTCGTGCCCTGCTCGGCGTTCAGCCGCTGCAGGAAGGCCCTGATGCTGGCCTTGCTCACCACGTCCAGCCCGATCGTCGGCTCGTCGAGCACCAGCACCTCGGGCGCGTGCAGCAGCGCCGCGGCCAGGTCGCCGCGCATGCGCTGGCCCAGGCTGAGCTGGCGCACCGGTGTGCGGATGAACTCGCCCAGGCCGAGGGTTTCGGTCAGCTCGCCGAGCCGCGACCTGAACGCTGCGCGGTCCACCTTGTACAGGTGGCGGATCAGCTCGAAGCTGTCGGCGAGCGGCAGGTCCCACCACAGCGTCGTGCGCTGCCCGAACACCACCCCGATCCGCCGCGCCAGCGTCGTGCGCCTGCGCGACGGGTCGAGCCCGGCCACCCGGACCCGGCCCGACGTGGGCGTGAGAATGCCGCAGAGCATCTTGATCGTGGTGGACTTGCCCGCGCCGTTGGGGCCGAGGTAGCCGACGAACTCCCCCGGCGACACGGTGAACGACAGGTCGCGCACGGCGTGCACGACCCTCCTTTTGATCTTGAACGAACGTCCGGCGCCATCAAGTTCGATCATCGTCAACTCCCCGTGGATCGGTAGTGCCTGATGCCCTGCCGCCAGGCCAGCCCGGCCAGCAGTGAGAGGACCAGCGCGGCGGCCGGTCCGGCGAATCTCATGAACTCGGGCGTGCCGAACGGGTCGGCCCGGCCCAGCACGTACAGGCCGGGCTGCCAGTTGACGAAGGCCAGGGGGAACACGTACGTCACGGCCCTGACCAGGTCGCGGCCGTAGATGCTGAGCGGATACTGGTTGAGCTGGTGGCTGCCGTACGTCACGGCGTTGGACACCTCGGGCGCGTCGGTCAGCGCGAACTGGATCGCGCCGCCCAGCGTCCACAGCGCCGTGAAGATGACCACCCCGGTAACCACCATGACGGGGATCATCCAGGCACGCCGCCACTCGAGGTCGAGTGTGCCGATGCCGTAGCCGAGCACGATGCTCGACTGCAGGAGCCGGCCGACCCTGGCGGGGACGAAGCGGTCGGTGGTGAGCTGGATCCACGCGCTCACAGGCCTGATCAGGATCGTGTCGAGCGTGCCCGCCTTGATGTGCTGGCTGACCCGGTCGATGTTGCTGACGAACGTGTCGCAGACGGCGAACGACACGCTGGCGGCGCCGTACAGGAAGAGGACCTCGTCGCGGGAGAAGCCGGCGAGCGTGGTCGTGTTGGCGAAGACGACCAGGATCACGGCGACGTCGAGCCCGGAGGTGACGATGCCGAACAGGATCATCAGCGCGAACGACACCGGGTACGTCGCCGCGGCGCGGGTCCAGGTCCACAGCAGCAGGAAATACGTCCTAACCACCCTGGATCACCACCTTGTGGCGGATCGCCCTGGTGCCGAGCGCGCCCAGCCCGAGCAGGACCGCCGCCCAGAGCGCCTGGAACGCGAACGTCTCCAGGACCGGGGCCTTGCCGAGGTAGAGGTCGGTGGGGAGCTGGACCATGGCCGCCCAGGGCAGTGACATGGCCAGGTCACCGAACCAGCCGGGAAACAGGTGCAACGGCACCATCATCCCGGAGAAGAACGTGGTCAAGATCATCGACGCCACCGCGACGCCGCGGTCGTCGACGAGCCAGCAGACCGACAGCGCTATCAGGTAGCGCCAGCCGAAGCTGACCACGACGCCGAAGGCGAAGCCGGTCAGGAACGCCAGCCACTGTCCGAGGCCGGCCGGGACGATGATGCCGAACAGCGCGGCGCCGACGAGCATGGGCGGGATGCTGCGGACCAGGAACAGGTATCCGGCCCTGCCCAGGTCCTCGGCCAGCGTCCAGAGCTGGAGCGAGGCGGGGCGGACCAGGTCGAGCGCGATGTCGCCGCTGCGGATGCGCTCGGGGATGCCGAGCCCGCCGCCGAACAGCTGCATCGGGCCGATGAACGCCTGGGTGATGAAGGAGAACGTGATGGCGTCGGACATGTCGTAGCCGGCCAGCCCAGGACGGGCCTGCCAGAGCGCGATGAGGATGTAGGCACGCAGGATCCCGAACACGCTGTTGGTGAACGCGCCGGCGACTGCGCCCCAGACGTAGGTGGCGTGCTTGCGGAAGCCGTACCGGACGAGCCGGGCATAGAGCGGTATGGTTTTGCACCTCCGGGGGGTGATGACACGGTTACCAACCGTGTCCGGACCCGCGCACGGGTCTGCCGATGGGGAGCACGGAATTATGCGACGAGGGCCAAGGGCCCCGCAACGCAATAAACGTCAGCGGTCCGTGAGGCGGTAGACGAAGCGCAGGCCCGACCAGGTGGCGTCGACGGCGGCGACCTTGTTGTCCACCAGGCCCATGGACAGGCCGTAGTCGCGGATGGGGTTCTCGGAGAGGTCCGTGGGCACCTTGCTGGAACGCTTCGGCCAACAGACCCACAGTCCGCCGTTCTTGGCCAAGAGGGCCATGGCGGCTGGGAACACCTGGTGAAGTGTGGCGCTGTCGGGGCAGAAGACCATTATGACGTCGTACGGGCCGGCGGCCGGGGTCCGGTGGACCTCGGCGGCGGGCTCGCCCAGGTCGAGACCGTCGGGGGCGCCGAGGGCGAGCACGTTGTGCCCCGGTTTGATGCCGAGCTTGCGCGGCAGCGGTGTGCCCGAATATCCGGCCATGAACGACAGCGTGTCACAGCGCCGAAATATCCACGTAAGCGATGAGATACTTACTGGCCGGTAGGACGATCTCGTTGGGGGAAGGAGTTCGTCGGAGGGTCAATATGCGGATCGACAGGGACGTGGCTCCCGAGTACCCGTTGAGCTGGCAGGCCCGCGCGCTGATCGGCCTGATGCACGGCACTCTGAAGCCGGCTTCAACGCTACTCATGCGCCATCCTTTCGCCCTGGCCTGCGCCGCCCGGCTCGGTGACATCGGGCGGCTGGTCCGGGTGCCTCAGCCCGAGCACGTCACCATCGAGCTGGAGACGTTCTCGGCGTGTGAGGGCGAGTGGGTGCGGGGCGGACCGGGGCTCGACGAGCGCAAGGTGGTGCTCTATTTCCACGGCGGCGGCTATTTCTCGTGCTCGCCGCGTACCCATCGGTCCATCACGTGGCGACTGTCGGTGGCGGCCAAGCGGCCGGTGCTGGCGCTCGACTACCGGCAGGGGCCGGTGCACCAGCTGGCGGACTCGCTGGCCGACTCGCTGGACGCGTACGACTGCCTGCTGGGACGCGGCCACGCGCCTGAGGACATCATCCTGGCGGGGGACTCGGCGGGCGGCCACCTCACGCTGGCGACGTTGCTGGCGCTGCGCGACGGGAAGCTCCCGATGCCGGGGGCCGCGATCTGCCTCTCGCCGTGGGCCGACCTGACCGACTTCCCGCGCCGCGCGAACCGCTGGCAGGACCCCATGCTCCCGGCCGGCCGGGTGCGGTGGCTGGCGCGCCGGTGGACCTCCGGTCTCGACCCGCGCGATCCGCTCGTCTCCCCGGTGCTGGGGGACTTCACGGGGCTGCCGCCGCTCATGATCGTGACCGGGTCGACCGAGGTGCTGCGTGATGAGGCCAGGAGAGTGGCCGAGCGGGCGCGGCTGGCCGGGGTCCAGGTCCGGTACGAGGAGTGGAAACATATGCCGCACGTCTTCCCGATCCTGGCGGATGTGCTGCCCGAGGCCCGGCTGGCGTTCCGGCATATGTCTGATTTTTTGCGCGCGGTGGCCGCTCGGCGCGCGTCCACCGGGGACATCGCCGCGGCGTGAAGATTTACCACTGCCCCTTTTGTGAAGATCGGCGTACGCTTGCATCTCAGGGAAGTGTAAGGTTAGGTATACCTAACTTTGAGTCAGGGGGCCTGATTGATGGCTGACAAGCCCACGGATCATCATCGGGGCGTCGTCCTGCGGACCGAGCGGATCTCGCGGAACATGGTCCGCGTCGTCGTCGGGGGCGACGGGCTGGCCGACTTCGCCACCTCGGGGTTGACGGACCACTACGTCAAGCTGGTCTTTCCGTACGAAGGGGTGAAATATCCCGAGCCGTTCAGCGTGAAGACCTGCCGCGAGACGATGCCGCGCGAGCACTGGCCGCGGCTGCGGACCTACACCGTCCGCGCCTGGGACCCCGACAGCCGTGAGCTTACCCTCGACTTCGTGGTGCACGGCGACGAGGGGCTGGCCGGACCGTGGGCCGACCGGGCCGTTCCCGGTGACGTCCTGCTCATGCTCGGCCCCGGCGGCGGATACGCCCCCGACCCTGCGGCCGACTGGCACCTCCTGGTGGGCGACGAGAGCGCGCTGCCGGCCATCGCGGCCTCGCTGGAGGAACTGGCGGAGGGCACCCCGGCGCACGTGCTGGTGGAGGTGGACGCGCCCGAGGACGAGCAGAAGCTCGAGACGGCCGCCGACGCGCGGGTCACGTGGGTCTACCGTGGCGACCGCCCCGTGGGCGAGAGGCTCGTGGAGGCGGTGCGGGCGCTGGAGTTCCCCGAGGGAGAGGTGTGCGCGTTCGTGCACGGGGAGGCGGGGTTCGTGAAGGAACTTCGCCGGCACCTGCGGCTCGACCGGGGGATCGGGATGGATCGGCTGTCGATTTCCGGATATTGGCGGACCGGGGCCGACGACGAGGGGTGGCGCGCGATCAAGCGCGACTGGAACCAGCAGGTCGAGGCCGAGGAAGAGGCGGCGCTCGCCTCCTAGCTAAGTACAGGCAAACGCGCAGAGGAGATGTCGATCGAGGATCTGGTGGCTCGTCTGCTCGCCGCCGCTCGTGTCGCCTTCACCCAGGCGCGTGAGCTGCACCCGGATGAGTCGTTCCACATCGTGTGGGGCGTGTTCCTCCTGGTGGCGGCTCGGAACCCGCTCGCCCACAGGTCGTTCCTGTCCTTCACGATGTGGGCAAACCTGGCCCACGCCCTGCTCATGGTCGCGCAGGCGGCCACGGACCTGGACCGCTACTGGAGCAAGTTCCTGACCGACATCCCTTTCATCCTGATCCTGGCCCTCGGCATCTTCTTCCTCAGGCCCTCCGAGAGGGTGCCGGCCGAGGGATAACCCAGCTTGGGGGTACTCGCCCAGATGGTGGCGGGAGATCATCGCGATCCATCATCTGTCACCGGGTGATCTCGCTGTGGGTCAGCACCACCAGCGTCCATTTCAGTCCCGAGTCCCTGATCTGCGTTTCCAGGTCGTGATGGAACGGGCTGCGGCGTCGTCCACGACGGCGCCCGAGGACAGGAACACAGAGGGCGCGTACGGCTCTGGGGATGAGGCTCTTCGTGACGCTTGCCGTACTGAACGTGATCATTCCCGTCCGGCACGCCAGGGCCGAAACACCACTTCAGACCGTCGAACCACAGCCCTTACTAACCCCGAAGGAATGACCGCCTTACCTCCAATACCCCTTATGGCAGACATGCGGAAAGCCTCCGCGGATCCGGCCACAGTGTGCTTTGCCGTGTCCCTGATCAGGAGAGGCGAAAACCGGATGGCGCGTGGTGCAAGTGACATGCCTCCTGGCGTGCGACCGCTTACGGTGGGCGACCCGGTCATCATCGGCCGATATCTGCTCCTCGGCCGCCTCGGCACGGGCGGGATGGGAGTGGTCTATCTGGCCGAACACCCTCAGGGTGGCCTGGTCGCACTCAAGACGCCGCATGCGGTGCATCTCAACGATGCCACGTTACGCGCGCGCTTCGCCGAGGAAGTGGCTTTCTCACGAAGATTGGTGCCGTTCTGCACGGCGGCGGTCGTGGAGGACGGCACCGACAAGGACCGCCCCTACCTGGTCACCGAGTACATCCCGGGCCCGGCGCTCTCCCAGGTCGTCGGGGCCAAGGGACCGCTCACGCCCACGCAGTCCGTCTCCCACACGCGCACGAAGAGTCCGTCCACCCTGCTCGACCCTTCGCCCGAGCGCAAGAACACATTCCAGCCGCCGA
>NZ_JBFAMX010000401.1:0-9390 GCF_040659615.1 Nonomuraea sp. NPDC049784 | reverse complement strand
GCGATGCCCACGCCCAGGACCAGCAGCAGGACGGTCTCGCGGAAACCGCCCTTCTTCTTCTCTTTCCCCACGCCCTCCGCCTTCTTGGTGACGGCAGTGCGGCCCTCAAGGCACGCTACGGAAAAGCGCCGGACGCCGAGGCGGGCGTCGGCGGCGAGTCGGGTGAGCTGAGCGGAAGAGCGCCGGAGGCCCAGTCGGGTGGGCTGGTGCTGGGCGATTTGCGGGGGTGGCCTAACGAGCATGCGGTGATCGTGGATGCGTCGCAGCTGGATGCCGCCGCCGGCGCTCTGGCCGCGTTGCCCGGTTCGGTGCTGGTCAGCTCGGCCGGGGTGAGCGTCGTGGGGGCGTTCGACGGGGTGGCCACCGGGCGTGAGGCCCGGATCAAGGCCGCCGAGCAGCGACTCAATCGGGCGAAGGACGTCCAGGAGACGGCGGCGCAGGCCGTACGTGATGGGGAGGAAGCCGTCAGCGAGGCGCAGCGGCGGC
Source organism: Nonomuraea sp. NPDC049784 (assembly GCF_040659615.1). NCBI lineage: Bacteria > Bacillati > Actinomycetota > Actinomycetes > Streptosporangiales > Streptosporangiaceae > Nonomuraea > Nonomuraea sp. NPDC049784. Next base: position 8,904 of record NZ_JBFAMX010000401.1, on the reverse strand, counting down.
TGGAAGGGGCCAGGGCGGGGGTGCGCCTGACCGAGCTGGAGGCGAAGCTGACCGAGCGGCGGGCCAGGCTGGCCGAGCTGAACGCCGCGATCGAGGAGATCGCGCCGAAGGTCGCCGAGGCCGAGCGGCAGGCCGGAGCTCTGGACTTCCGGGCCAGGACCAGGGACATGGAGATCGAACGCCTGGAGGGTCGGCGGCATCGGCACGAGGCCGAGCGGGCGCAGTCCCGCGACCAGGAGGCCAAGGTGACCGCCGAACGCGAGTCGCTCAAGCTCGACGCGCTGGCCGCCGACTGGGGCGGCCCGGTCGAGACGGCACGCGGATGGCTCGACGCGCTGCCCGAGGAGGAGCGGCCGCGCGCGGCCGAGGAGTGGTGGCGGATCGCCGAGCGCCACTTCGACCAGGCGTTGCGCGACACGTTCCCGGAGGAGGACGCGGAGATTCCGGAGGAGTTGCAGTTCCTACTGAGCGAGCGGGGCGGGAGCACGGCGCGGGAGCAGGCGACGTTCGCGGCGGTGTGCGGGGCGCTGGCCTCCTACCTGCGTGGCCAGGAGGACTACGAACGGCACCAGCGGCGCCAGATCGAGGCGCAGGTCGTCTCCAGGCAGCGCGACCTGGCGGCGGCGGCGCGGGGCGCGGAGGAGGCGGCGCAGTCGACGGCCGTGCACCGGGCGGCGTTGACGGCGGCGATCAAGGCGCGGCTCACGCGGGTGGCCGAGGAGTTCGAGAAGCTCGACACGTCTTACGGGGGTTACGGGGCGACGCTGGAGTTCCCCGTGCCGCCCGCGCCCGCCGACCCCGAGCAGCGCTGGCAGTGGCGGGTGACGCCGAAGTGGCGGCGCGGCGAGGGGCAGGGGTTCGTGCCGTACAACCGGCGGGCCAACACCGCCCTCATGGACGAGAAGGCCGTCAAGCTGGTGTGCGCGGCGGCCATCGCCTCGTCCGGGGGCGGGCATCTGTGCCTGGTGCTCGACGAGCTCGGCCGCAACCTGGGCAAGGAGCACCGCAGGGAGGCGGTGGCGCTGTTCAGGCGGATCGGGGAGACGTACGGGATCACGGTGATCGGGGCGCTGCAGGACGACATGGAGCCGTACGCGATCGACGCCTGCGGCCAGTACGTCAAGCTGCGGCGCTCGTCGGACGCGATGCCGTACAACGAGCCGCCGGTGATCGTCGGGCACGACCAGCACGCCGAACGGGTGCGGGCGCTGGCCGCGTACGTCGACAGGACGGCCGGTTGACGCGGGGGTGGCGCCCCGCCGACCGCTTGCGGCGCCCACCCGGTCTCCCGCCCGGGGCTGGGCGTCCCGCCGCCCCTGACCAGTGCGGGACCGCGTCTTGAGGACCGTCTCGACGGTGGACTGGATGATCGGTGGGAGCCGCGGGGTGAGCGAGCCGGGGCGCGGTTACTTGATCGGTGGGCCGGTGTAGGAGGCGCGGAGGCGGAGGAGGGTGCCTCGGCCGTACTCCTCCATGGCGTGGGCCAGCCAGCCCGCCGCCCTGGCCACCGCGAAGATCGCCTCGCCCGCGCCGCTCATCATGCCGCTCACGGCGGTGAGGATGGCGAGGGCGAAGTCCACGTTCCGCTCCGGGAGACGACGCCTGCGCATCTCCTCCAGTAGGGCCACTCCGGCGGCGAGCCGCTCGTGCCCCGGCGCGGCCTCCTTGACGAGGTCGAGCAGCATGCCGCCGCGCCCGTCGCCGTTCTTGTAGATGCTGTGGCCGAAGCCGGGGATGCGCTCCCCTCGGCGTACCCGCTCGGCGATGGCCCGTGCGGCCTGGTGCGGCTCGGCGACCTCGGCCAGCAGGCGTTCCGCGCCGTACGACGCGCCGCCGTGCAGCGGGCCGCCGAGCACGCCGAGCCCGGTCAGCACGACGGCGTACGGGTCGGCCTTGGCGGAGGCGGCGACCCTGGCGGCCAGGGTGGAGGCGGCGAGCTCATGGTCGGCGAGCAGCACCAGGGCGGCCTGGAGGGCGCTGAGCAGGGCGGGGGTGGCGGGGCGAGGGCACAGGCGGGACCAGAGGCGCTCGGCGATCGACTCTCCTTGAGGCTCGCTGAGCCGCGGCAGGGCGTCGACGAGGCCCGCGATCATGCGGCGGCCCGTGGCGGCTACGGAGGCGGGGTCGAGCTGGTAGCGGAGGGAGTCGGACGCGCCGAGGACCGTGGTGATCACCTGGAGGCGGTCAAGGGGAAGGAGGTCCCCCGGAAGCCCACGCTGCGCGGCCACGGCGGCCCGCAACGCCTCGGGCTCGCACCGCCACGGCAGCACCCCGACGTCTGCGCGCGCGACATCGGACCCGCCACGCGATACCGTCCCTGGCAGATCAGCGCCCGGTGTGCCGGAATTGCGCAGCTGCGGCGCGGAGGCCCGGAGCGCATCGGGGGCGGCCGTCCAGAGCCATTCGGCGACCGATTCGAAGGCGCTCGTCTTGGCCAGCTCCAGCGCGTCGATCCCGCGGTAGTACGGTCGATCAACTCCGAGTGCGGCGATAGCAGACTCGATCACGAGCTCCGGCGGTTGATTCCGAGGCCGGCCACGCCGGGCCAGCCGCTCGATCTCCTCCATCGAGAACAGGCTGCGCCGCCCGTCATCGCTATGCCGCCGGGTCAGCACACCCCTGCTCACGTATGCGTACAGCGTGGCGGGCTTCACTCCCAGCCGCTCGGCCGCCCTGGCCGCATCGATCCACTCCACGCCCACTCCTCCTATATTGATGGAAATCAATATTGATCCATGTTGAAGAAGCATGTCAACGTGGGTGCATGCCAAAAATTCATTTCCTCGATGTGACCAACCGGGACGGCGTGCAGACCGCGCGCACCGGCCTCTCGAAGTTCGGCAAGACCATGGTCAACTTCTATCTGGCCAAGCTCGGGGTGGCGCAGTCCGAGATCGGCTTCCCGTTCCTGTTCCACGAGGTCCCGTACGTCAGGGCGCAGGTGGCGTTGGCCGAGGCGGGGGCGTTCGGCGGGCTGCGGCTCTCAGGATGGTGCCGCGGCGTGCCGCAGGACGTGGAGAAGGCGGCCCCGCTCGGGCTCAAGCACTACAACCTGTCCATCTCGACGTCCGACTACATGATCCAGAACAAGTTCCGGGGGCGCCTGGACAGGGACGCGATCATCAGGGAGATGACGGCCGCCGTGCGCACGGCCAAGGCGGCAGGCGCCGAGACCGTGGGGGTGAACGCGGAGGACGGGTCGAGGACGGACGACGGCTTCCTGCTGGAGTTCGCGCTGGCGGCCAAGGAGGCGGGCGCCGACCGGGTGCGTTACTGCGACACGATCGGCGGAGACACACCCGACAGGATCCGCGAGCGCTTCGCCAAGCTGGCCTCCGCCATCGCTATGCCGGTAGAGACCCACTGCCACAACGACCTGGGCATGGCTGTGGCCAACTCCGTCTCGGGCGCGCTCGGCGACCTCGACGTGGGGCAGGACGCGTGGATCAACACGTGCGTGAACGGTATCGGTGAGCGCTCCGGCAACGCCGACCTGCTCTCCACCATCCTGGCCTTCCAGCACGGCTTCGGGCTCAACGCGGAGATCGGCGACGCGCTCGACCTGTCGTGGGCCCGCAGGTTCGCGTTGTGGGCGAGTTACGCGTTCGGCCAGCCGCTGCCGCACAACCAGGTCGGGGTGGGGCGGAACGCGTTCGCACACGAGAGCGGCATCCACGCCGACGGCGCGCTGAAGGACCACGGCAACTACGAGCTGTACGACGAGGCCACGCTGGGCCCGTTCCCCGAGGACTGGCACGCGCGGGACGGCCGGGTCGTGCTGACCGGCGAGTACGGCGGGAAGGCGGGCTTCCGGCACGTCATGGACGGGCTGGGGGCGGAGGTCCGTGACGAGGACCTGGCGTTCCGGCTGGTGCAGATCTGCAACGCCATGACCGGCCGCCCGCTCACCGACGACGAGCTCCGCCTGATCGCCGCGTACCCGCGCGAGCTGTCCCTGCTGTTCCCCGGGTACGAGAACCCCTAGCACCCGTTTTCCACACGTCACCGCGACTGACCCGCGTTCCTCCGCACTTCGGTTGAGGTCCCTTGAGAGAGGGGCCAAAGGGCGAGGCGGGATGTTCGGAAGACGGGCCTAGAGGGTGTCGTCGCCCGTCTCGGGCAGGGCCAGGAGGCAGAGCAGGCTCAGCAGGGCCATCGCCGAGACGTACACGCCGACGGCCATCACGCCCATCCCACTGGCCTGCATGCTGGTGGCGACCAGCGGGGGCACCGCGCCGCCGAGCACGCCGCCGAGGCTGTAGGCCACCGAGGCGCCGCTGTAGCGGTACTGGGTCTTGAACAGCTCCGGCAGGTACGCGCCCATCGGCCCGAAGACCAGCCCCATCAGGCCGAGTGCCCCCGCCAACGCCAGGCCGACCAGGAAGACCGACTTGGTCTCCATCAGCGGGAACATCACCAGCCCCCACAGGACCGCCACGCCCGCCCCGGTGATCAGAGTGCGGCGGCGGCCGAGGCGGTCGGAGACCATCGCGGAGACCACCGTGCCCGCGCCCATGAACACGACCCCGACCATGGTCAGGCCAAGCATGGTGGTCTTCGGGATCTTCAGCGTGGTGGTGCCGTACGCCAGGCAGTAGGTGGTGGCGGTGTAGAAGAGCGTGTAGGCGATGGTCATGGCGCCGGCGCCGAGGAGCACGCGCCGCCACTGGTGCCGCATGAGGCCCGCGAACGGCACCTTGGCGATCCGGTGCTGGTCCATGGCCGCCTGGAAGACCGGCGTTTCGGAGATCTTGAGGCGTACGTACAGGCCGACGATCACCAGCAGCAGGCTGGCCACGAACGGCAGCCGCCACCCCCACGCCCCGAACTCCCCGTCGCTGAGCGCCTCGCCCAGGATGAGGAACAGCCCGTTCGCCAGGACGAAGCCGACCGACGGGCCGAGCTGCGGGAACATCGCGTAGAGCCCGCGCTTGCCGGGCGGCGCGTGCTCGGTGGCCAGCAGCGCCGCGCCGCCCCACTCGCCTCCGAGCCCGATGCCCTGCGTGAACCGCAGCAGCACGAGCAGCACCGGCGCCGCCACGCCGATGGCCGCGTAGCCGGGCAGCAGCCCGATCGCGACCGTCGAGAGCCCCATCACCAGCAGCGACACGACCAGCATCGACTTGCGGCCGACCCGGTCCCCCCAGTGCCCGAACACCGCCGAGCCGAGCGGGCGCGAGATGAACGCCACCGCGAACGACGCGAACGCGGCCAGACTGCCCGCCACCGGGTCCAACTTGGGGAAGAAAGCGGTGTTGAGCACCAAAGCTGCCGCGGTGCCGTAAATGTAGAAGTCGTAGAACTCGACCGCGGTGCCGATGAGGCTGGCAGCTGCGATCCTTGACCGGCTGGGCGCGGCGATTGGGGGGGATATTGTCATACTTGTCTCACTATGCGGACTAGCGTCTTGAGAAGCGATACAGAGAAACTATCACCTGCCGAAATGTCACATTGAAGGGAACGGGTTTGGCTGTCGATCTGGTCATCTTCGACTGCGACGGGGTGCTCGTGGACAGCGAGCCGATCTCCGTACGCGTGGGCACCGCGGCGCTGCGGCGCCTGGGCTGGGCGATCGATGAGGCGGAGTACGCCGAGCGGTTCGTGGGGTGCACAAACGAGTACTGGGAGGAGCAGATCGGTGAGACGCCGCCGGGCTGGCGCGAGCAGCTCATCGCCGACTACACGGCCGCGGTCAAGACCGAGCTGTGCGCGATCGAAGGCATCGAGGAGGCACTCGACCGGCTCACCATGCCGACCTGCGTGGCCTCGAACGGCCGGCACGTCACGATCCGCCGCAGCCTGGAGCTCACGGGGCTGGCCAAGCGGTTCGACGGGCGGGTGTTCAGCGCCGAGGACGTGGCCAGGGGCAAGCCGGCGCCGGACCTGTTCCTGCACGCGGCGGCCACGATGGGGGTGGCGCCGGAGCGGTGCGTGGTGGTGGAGGACAGCCCGTTCGGGGTGACGGCGGCGATGGGCGCGGGCATGCGCTGCCTGGCCTTCGCCGGCGGCCTCACCCCCGCCTCCCGCCTCACCGGCCTGGGCGCCACGCTCTTCCACCACCCGGCCACCCTGCCCGACCTGATCACCTCTCTCGAACGGGGCACCCGCGACGCACCGTGAGGGTCGTCACCCCTGACGGGCGCGCCCGTTCTCGTCCAGGTAGTCGCGCCAGGAGCGCTTCGGGTTCCAGCCCAGCAGGCGGTGGGCCTTGGCGCACGAAATGCCCGAGGCGTCCTTCCGGGAGAGCGGGCGCAGCTCGATCTGGTCGCCGTAGTACTCCCGCAGCGCGGCGGCGAAGTCGTGCCCGCCCGCGTTGTCCGGCGATGCGATGTAGAACACCTCGTGACCGGGCAGGTCGGACTCGGTGGCCAGGACGATCGCGTCCGCGAGGTCGTACACGTCGATGTAGCTCCACAGGCCCGCGCCGATTTCGGAGGCGTCACGGACCTGCGGGCCGAGGTTGCGCTCGTAGTTGCCCTCGTGCTGCACCCAGCTCGGCCGCAGCGAGATGCACCTGATGTCCGAGCGGCGCACCGCCGCGTCCATGAGCTGCTCGCCGAAGTGCTTGGCCAGCGCGTACGGGTCCTGCGGCCGGATCGGGTGCTCCTCGTCCACGGGCGCGTAGTCGGGCAGGAAGGGACGCTCGGGGAAGAAGAAGCCGGGGACGGTCTCGCTGGAGATGTTCACGAAGCGGGAGACGCCGAAGCGGACCGCGGCCTCGATCATGTTGAACGTGGCCATCAGGTTGTTCTGGAAGACCACGTGCGGCGGGTTGGCGGTGGGGTCGGGGATGGCGGCGGCGTGTACGACCGCGTCGGCCCCGCGGACCACGGCGAACGCCTGCCCGGCGTCGGTCAGCTCGGCCTGCTGGTAGCGCGGTCGGCCGGGCTCGGACCGCTCGAAGACGGGGCGTGTGAGGTCCACGCCGGTCACCTCGTGACCGGCCTCAGCCAGCGCCTTTACGGCCGCACGGCCTACCTTGCCGTGGGCTCCGGTGACGACGACGCGCATGAGCACTACTCCTTAACGGGCTCGGTGCGAGCAATCTACGCGAGATCCGTCCTCTGCCGCCCACCCGCATCGCCGCCGGAGCCGTCAACCCACCCCCGCCAGGGCCAAAGTCGATCCGGTGCGGGTCTTGGTGACCTTGAGCTGGGAGGTGATCCTCGACCGGAGCTCGGCGACGTGGCTGACGATGCCCACGGCCCGCCCTCCGTCGCGCAGCCCGTCGAGGATGTCCAGCACGCCGTCGAGGGTGTCCTCGTCCAGCGTGCCGAAGCCCTCGTCCACGAAGAGCGTGCCCAGCTCCGTGCCCCCGGCCTCGGCCGTGACGACGTCGGCCAGTCCAAGCGCCAGCGCCAGGGAGGTGATGAAGCTCTCGCCGCCGGAAAGCGTGGCCGGATCGCGATCGACACCGGTCCACCCATCGGCCACCCGCAGCCCCAGCCCGCCGCCCGAACGGCCCCGGGACCCCGCCGTCTTCCGCAGATCGTGCCGCAGCAGGTAACGCCCCGCCGACATGTGGTCGAGCCGTTCGTTCGCGGCGTCCACCACCTGCCGCAGCCGCTCCCCCAGCACGAACGACGACAGGCTCATGCTCCACTGGTTGTCGCTGGAGGTGCCGCTGGCCAGCGCCGCCATCCGCTCGGCCAGCCGGTGCCGTTCGGCCGCCGGGTGCCACCGCTCGATGCGGCCGGACAGCTCGCCGTACAGCTCCTCCAGCCGCTCCGCCCTGGCCACGGCACGGTCGCGCTCGCTCGACAGCCTCGTGTACGCCTCTTCCAGGCGGTCCCTTGTGCCCTCGAACGCCGCCAGGTCCGGCGCGGGCTCGGCGGCGGCCGCGATCAGCTCGGGCTGGGCGAGGACGCTCGTGACGGCGGCGTGCTCGTCGTCCAGCCGCCGCAACGCCTCGGCCTTGCGTTCCCGCTCGGCCGGACTCCTGAACGCCGCCTCCGCCTCCGCCACGTCCGCGAACCCCGCCTCGACGGCCGCCTCGGACGCGGCCTGCCTGGCTCTGACCAGCTCGTCGTCGGCCGCCATCGCCGCCTGCGTGGCCTCCAGCGCCTCCCGTAGCAGCTCAGCCTCGTCATGCAACCTGGACAGACGCGCGGTCAGGGTGGAGTCGTCGCCCCGCGCGGCGTCCAGCCGCGCGCTCAGCCGCCCGGCGTCCCCGCTCAGCTCCTCATGCCTGGTGCGGAAGGCCGCCAGCCGCGCGGCGACCCCCCGCCCGCGCTCCTCCAGCTCCAGCCGCTCTCGACTGAGCGCCGCCGCCTCCCGCGCCAGCACCGGCTCCTCGCCGGCCGACGCCCGCAGCCTGCGCAGCTCACGCTCGGCCCGGTCCAGCGCGGCGGGCCCGTCCAGGTCCGTTTGCACGGAGCCGTCTCCCGTGCCCTGCGCATCGCGCGCAGCCGCCTCTCCCGGGAAACCGGGCTCCCCCGGCACCGCCTCGGCGCCCTCGGCCGAGAAACGGGATCCCTCGGGGCCGGCCTCCTCAGGAGCACTGAAGTGTGTGGAGCCCTCGTCTGGGGCGGTTTCTCCGGCGGTCTGGGCGAGGTCCGTCGCCGCGAGGCGGGTGCGGAGCCGGGCGCGTTCGGACTCCAGGTGGGTACGGTGCGCCCGGTGGGCGGCGAGGGCCTCGGCGACTTTCCTGGCCTGGTCCCGGACCCGTTCGCGCTCGGTCTCGATGCGGTCGAGGGCGGAGGCCAGGGCGGGCTCCCGGTCGGCCACCGCCTGGAGGCGGGCCAGCTCCTGCTCGGCCCCCAGAACGTGCGCCTCCGCCGTCCCGACGTCCAAGTCCCCTGTGGCCTCGACCGCGTCCGTGTGCCGGGACTCGACGGAGGCGAGGGCGCGTTCGGCGACCTCGCGTTCGGCCAGGGCGGCGTCGCTGGCGGTCTCGGCCGCGTG
>NZ_JBFAMX010000400.1:0-9396 GCF_040659615.1 Nonomuraea sp. NPDC049784 | reverse complement strand
GCCCCGCCCCGCCCCGCGCGCCACTGGGGGGCCCCCCCGCCGGTGCTGCGGTTCGCGCCCAGCGACGTGCCGCCCGCCCCCTGGTACGCCGGCGGCACGATGCTGGGGCTGACGATCTGCCTGGCCGCCGTCGGCTACGTGGCGGGCCCGGTGGCGGCCATGGTCGTACGCCTGCGCGGCCGCGGCCAAGTCCCCGCCGAGGTCAACGCCACGCTGTGGCCGCCGATCAGGCGCAGGCTGAGACGGATGGCCTGGACGGGCCTGGGCCTGCTGGCGTCGGTGGTGGCGTTCATCACCTTGCTGGTGCTGTTCTCGGTCAACCAGGCGGGCGCCTGGCCCGCCGTGCTGGCGGGCTGGCTGGTCGTGCGGCTACTGGCCGTACTGATGCTGATCCAGGAGGTCACGGCGGTGGCGGCGTTCGTGTCGGCGCTGCGCGAGGACCTGCGTCCCGGCCGGTGGCAGCACGTGGCCGTCGCGGGCGTGCTCGGCGGCACGGGCCTGCTGCTGGTGGCGGCGGCCTACTACGGGCTGTTCTCCTTCCCCTGGTAGACGAATGCGTTCATCCAGCGGTCCAGCTCGGTGAACACCTGCTTGCGTACCGACTCGGCCGACAGCACGAGATCGTGTACGCCGTCCGGGATGCGCACGCAGGTGACGTGCGGGCCCAGCGAGGTGGACCAGCGGGCGATGTGCCGCGGATCGAGCACGATGTCCGCCGAGCGAGCCTCCGGCACGAAGTCGCGTACCCGAAGCCCGTTGGCAGAGGCGAGCACGAGCACCGGCACGTCCACCGCGAGCCCCGCGTGCAGCCGCCGCTGAGCCCTCCGGATGGCGGCCAGCCACATGGCGTGCACCGAGAAGCCCCCGAGCGGCTTGAGCGTCAGGTCGTAGTCCCACTCGCCGCCCTCGCTGCGGTGCAGCGTCTGCCCGTAGACGGTGCTGACCCCCAGCGGGAGCGCCCTTTTCGTGTACGAGAGCGGCGTCTTGAGCAGGTCGGCGGCCAGGCGGAGCGGGGCGGGCACGTTCAGGTCGAAGAACGGGCTGTTGAGCGCCAACCCCTGCACGAGACCCCGGCCGCGGACCCGGTCGGCCCACAATGAGGCGACGAGGCCGCCGGTGGAGTGGGCGTTGATCGTCAGCTCGTCGTGGTCCTGCCTGATGAGGCGGACGGCCTCGTCGATCTCCGGGAAGTAGTCGGTGACGCTCCTGATCAGGCCCCTGGTCTGGTGCGGCAGTAACGAGCGCCCGTACTTTCGCAGGTCGAGCGCGTAGAAGTCGATGCCGCGCTCGACGTAGTGGTCGGCCAGGTGGTCCTGGAAGAAGTAGTCGGTGAACCCATGCAGGTAGAGCACCGCCCTGCGGGATCCGGCCTTCCTGGAGACCAGCGTCGCGACGACCTCGCCCTCGAAGTCGTCCGGCATGTGCAGCACGGTGATCTCGTACATGCTAGACACGATAGGGATTGTCTGGCCATGACGGGACACCCGGCGGCATGTCCTTGCTCACTTTCATCGGGAAGTCGGCCTGCCGCTTCTCCAGGAACGCCGTCACCCCCTCAACCGTGTCGGCCGCACCGCCCAGCTCGGACATGAGCCGGGAGTCGGCCGCGTGCGCCTCCCATGGAGAGGCCGCCGACAGGCCCGACCACATCAGCCGGCGGATGGCGGCCACGGAGACGGCGGAGGTGTTGTCGGCGATCTCGCGGGCCAGCGCGTACGCGGCCGGCAGCAGCTCGTCCGGCGGGTACACCCGCGAGACCAGCCGCCCTTCGAGCGCCTCGGAGGCGGGGAAGACCCGGCCGGTCGCGGCCCACTCCATGGCCTGGGAGATGCCGACGATCCTGGGCAGGAACCAGCTCGACGCGGCCTCGGTGACGATCCCGCGCCGCGCGAACACGAACCCGAACCGCGCGTCCTCGGAGGCCAGCCGGACGTCCATGGGCAGCGTCATCGTCAGCCCCACGCCCACGGCGGGGCCGTTGATCGCGGCGATGACCGGCTTGAGCGAGCGGGCGATCCTGAGCGCGACCGTGCCGCCGCCGTCGCGCGGCGCGCCGTCCACCAGCTCGTCCTCCCTGCGGTGCCCGAACGTGCCGCCGCCGCCGCTCAGGTCGGCCCCGGCGCAGAACGCGCGTCCCGCGCCCGTGACCACCACCGCGCGCACCTCGTCGTCGGCGTCCGTCAGGTCAAGCGCCGCGATCAACTCTCCGCGCATCGCAAAGGTGAAGGCGTTCAGCCGCTCCGGACGGTTCAATGTGACGGTGGCGATCCGGTCGGCGACCTCGTACTCGATCTCGGTGAAGTCTGTTCGGCTACTGATGTTCATCCTCCGATAAAGACATATTTCGTATTCGGTGCGTAGGCTGCCGCCTCGATTGATGCCTGAGGTGGGCCGCGCCTTACGGTCTGGTAGCGGCCATCGCACCTACGGTAGAGGCCTCGGCCGGGGCCTGAATGTTGAGCTCGGGGGAAACGGGGAAGGCGTGCGGCAGGCAAAGGAACCGGCGAGTGCCGGAGCGGTCCTCGGCTGGCTGGTGCTCGCGGCACTGGCGCCCGGGGCCGCCCATCTGCGTGCCGGTTGGCGCAAGACCGGACTCGTCCTGCTCTCCTGCTACATCGTCGGGTTGCTGGCGCTGCTCGCGCTGGCGCTGACGACCGACAACCTGCTGGGCTCGCTGACCGAGAACTCCTGGCTGACGTCGATCATGGTGGGCACCGGCGTGCTGGGAGTGGCGTGGTTCGCCCTGATCGTGCACTCGTTCGTCGTGCTGCGGCCCGGGCGGCTGCCGCAATCCGGGCAGATCCTCAGCGGCACACTGGCCGGGCTGCTCGCCGTCGTGGTGGTGTTCCCGTTCGGCTGGGTGACCCAGGCCGTGTGGACCTCGCGGCAGACGCTCAACGACATCTTCCAGGAGACGCCGTCCGACGCCCCGTCCGACGGCGCCGCCGCCGCGGAGAAGCCGGAGGACCCGTGGACGGGGCGGCAGCGGGTCAACATCCTGCTGCTGGGCGGCGACGGCGACGACGACCGGATCGGCATACGCACCGACAGCATGAACCTGGCCAGCGTCGATGTGAAGACCGGCAACACCGTACTGTTCAGCCTGCCGCGCAACCTGGAGGACGTGCGCTTTCGTCCAGGCACCCCGATGGCGCAGCGCTTCCCCACCGGCTTCCGGCTCCCGCCCGACCCCGGCGGCGGGCGCAGCGACCTGCTCAACAGCGTCTGGGAGTACGCCGACTCACACCCGGAGATCTTCGGCGGCAAGCAGCACCAAGGCGCCAAGGTGCTGATGGACACCATCGGCTACACCCTCGGGGTCAAGGTCGACTGGTACGCCCTGGTCAACATCTGGGGGTTCGCCCGTATCATCGACGCCATCGGCGGCATCACGATCACCGTCGAGCAGGACGTGGTCTTCGGCAAGTACAACGAGGGCCTGGTCAAGGCCGGCACGCGCAAGCTCAAGGGCGCCGACGCGATGTGGTACGCCCGCTCGCGCACGTACAGCGACGACTACACCCGGATGCACCGCCAGCGCTGCGTGCTCGGCGCGCTCCTCGACCAGGCGGACCCGGCGACGGTGCTGTCCAGGTTCAACCGCATCGCGCTGGCCACCAAGGAGCTGATCAAGACCGACATCCCGCGCGGGATGCTCAAGAACCTGGTGCCGCTGTCCTTGAAGGTCAAGAACGCCAAGGTGACGAGCGTGCAGTTCGTGCCCCCGCTGATCAGCACCGGCTATCCCGACTGGGAGAAGATCCGCGAGATCGCCGGCAAGGCGCTCCGCGACTCGGCCCGCGCCGACTCCCCGGTCGCCGCCTCCGCCAGCCCTTCGTCCTCGCCATCGGCCTCGGCTTCGCCCTCGCCGAAGAAGTCGGCCGCCGCCAAGAAGACAGGCCAGAACCCAGCCAAGGGCCTCATGGAAGGCTGCGGCGGACCACTCTGACGGGCTGCTTGGAAGCGTACGCGGGCGGTGCGGCCCTGATGGCGTCCGGCATCGAGGTGAGCCGTCTGGCGGACATCGTCACCTTGGTCGACGACGCCATCCCGGAGGCCACCAGCCTGGCCCTCTCCTTCAACCTGGACGTGGTGACGATGGGCGGCAGCCTGTCGGCGGCACAACCGCTGATCACCTCGATCAGGACCGCGGCCTGGGAGCGGCGCCTCCCGCCGGCGACGAGAGACCTGGAGGCCGCCGCTCTGAAGGTCACACCTTGAAAATCGAGGTGTCCAGATCGAAGTCGACGGGGGCCGGCAGCTTGATCGGTTTGCCGACATGCGCAATGACCGCCACCCGATAGGCGTCATCTTCGATATCGCTGAACACGGTCACGCTCGGGTCTTTGGCTAGCGGATCGATCAGCAGGTAGATGGGCACCTTGCCCAGCGCGTACAGGCGCAGCTTCTCCTTGCGGTCGATGTCCACGCTGCCGGGTGAGACGACCTCAGCAACCATCAGCACCCCGGACGAGAGCAGCTCTCCCGCGCCCCAGCGAGGGCAGTCAGGAGGCGCGAGGACGAAGTCGGGCACGAGAGAATCTCGGGGGCCTTCGATGCAGATGTTCAGGCCGCCGGGGGCTCCACGCCACCCTCGCTCCCTCCTCAACGGGAGGAGCGCGTCGTGCAGGTCTACGGCCATCCAGGTGTGTTCTGGGCTGCCCATAGGACTCACAAGCAGTTTCCCTTCGATGACCTCAACCCGGAAGCCGGGGAGGGGGGGCAGGGCATCGAACAGCTCACGAGCTGTCTGCGGTATGTGCGGGGAGCTCGCTTGGGTTGATTCCGTGTGGTACTCCTCTTCCAGCATTGCGACCATGGAATCTTTCCCTTCGTATTCGAACGGACACGCTAAGTATTCCATCTTCCGATTGCGTCCGCCACAGAAAACCGATTGCCCCGCCGGCGCGGGCAGTCAAGGATGGGCGGCGATGGGCAAGACGAAGATGCACGCCGACGAGGTCCAGACCGATGCCGCGCTCGTTCGCCGGTTGCTCGCGGGACAGTTCCCGCAGTGGGCCGGGTTGCGGATCGAACCCGTTGACTCCTACGGCACAGATCACGACATATACCGACTCGGCGACCACCTGTCCGTACGCATGCCGCGCATCGACTGGGCCACCGGACAGGCGGCCAAGGAGGCGCGGTGGCTGCCGAAGCTGGCACCGCACCTGCCGCTCGCGGTTCCGGTGCAGCTGGCGATGGGCGATCCGGCGGAGGGCTATCCGTTCGGCTGGTCCGTGTACGAGTGGCTGCCCGGCCAGAACGCCAACGGCGCGATCCGCGACCTGGACCAGGCGGCCGTCGATCTCGCCGCGTTCGTGAAAGCTTTGCGGCAAGTCGGCAAGGCGGGCGCGCACCCGCGTGCCCGTGGGTCTCGTGGCGGCCCGCTGGCAGAGAGCGATGAGCCTGTCCGCCGGTCGATCGCCCAGCTCGGCGACCGCATCGACGGCGCCGCGGCCCTGCGCTCGTGGGAGGAGTCGCTCGGCGCCCCACCCTGGGACGGTCCGGAGGTCTGGGTGCACGGCGACCTGCTGCCGGGAAACCTGCTGGTCGTCGACGGCCGGCTGTCGGCGGTCATCGACTTCGGCGGCCTCAACGTGGGCGATCCCGCCTGCGACCTCCAGCCCGCGTGGAACGTGTTCGCGGGCGAGAACCGCCTGCGTTTCCGGTCCGAGCTCGACGTTGACGACGCGTCATGGCTGCGCGGCCGCGGCTGGGCGCTCTCCCAGGCCGTGAACGCGCTGGCGTACTACTGGGACACCAACCCGGGGATGGTCCGCCAGACCTCCCACGCGCTGGCGCAGGTCCTCGCCGAAAACCCTTGAGCACGTGACCGTTCCGCGGCTCGACTGGCCTTCCCGATGAAGAGCTGGAGGCCGGGCGGGGCGAGGCCCGCGCCCTGGGAGAGGCGCACCGCGACGCCGGGCGGCCGTCGAGGCCCGGCGGCGCTCGCCCGAGGTCCTGGACGCCATCTCGTCGTCCGAGGCGGCCGAGGTCGCGGCCTTGATCGAGCGGTACGGCGAGCACCCGGTGAATCGGACGGACTGACTCACCCCCTTGCGGCCCTCCTCCTGTCTTCGGATTAAGGTCTGGAGGGTGGAACGGATCTTGGCGGCGGCTTCGGCGGCCTTGGGCGAGACGATCAGCCGGCCAGTCGATCTGGGCGGGAGTTCGCGCAGCAGCGTCCTGCGGTGCGTGACCGACGGGGGCGGCACGGTCGTGGTCAAGGCGTACCGGGACGCCAAAGGCTTCGCGGCAGAAGCAGCCGGGTTGCCACTCGGCGGCGGGTTCGGGCCCCGGCTGCTGGCGGTGGACCCGTCCTTCCCGCTCATCGTGATGTCGGACCTCGGCGCCGCGCCGAGTCTGGCTGACGTGCTGTTAGGGGGGTCGGCGCGAGCTGCGAGGGAGGGCCTGCTCGCGTGGGCACGGACGTACGGGGGGATCGCCGTGGCCGGCGCGGGACGGCGGCATGAGTGGGAGCGGTCAAAAGCCGCCTACTCCGGGGACGGTACGGGGTGGCGTCTCGTCCGCGACGTCGGCGAGCTGGGAGAGGTGCTACCGATCGTTCCTCCGGGGCTGGACGGCGAGCTGGCGACGCTGAGGGCAGGCACCGAGCGGTACCCGGTGTTCTCTCCCGGTGACATCTGTCCGGACAACAACCTGCTGACAGCGGACGAATTGCGTGTGCTCGACTTCGAGAGCGCCGGGTACCATTCGGCCTTCCTTGAAGCGGCCTACGTGCGGATGCCGTTCGCGACGTGCTGGTGCGTGTTCCGGCTGCCGCCCGGGCTGGAAGCGGAGATCGAGGGCACCTACCGCAAGGAGGTGATCTCCGTCCATCCCGAGCTGGCGGATGACCAGCTATGGGAGACAGGGATGCGGCAGGCCGTGACCACCTGGACGATTCACCTGACATGGGTCTTCCTGCCCCGGGCACGTGAGCGCGATCAGCCCATGCATCGCGCCCGGACGCCGGTGCCGAGCATGCGCCAGCTGCTGCGCTACCGGTGGGCTCGTCTGCTGGAGGAACTCGGCCAGGGCGAAGACGAGTTCGCCGCCGTACGCGAAGTCGTACGGGCGTGGTTGGAGGAAGCCGCGGAGTGGGATGTCGCGGAGTTGCCCCGCTACCCGGCCTTCACCTCAGCCGCACCAGACTGAGGGGCGGCTATGGTCTGGCGATCCCGCCTGCGGCCGCCGCCCATACCGCCGCCGGGGTCAGGGGCATGTCGATGTGGTCCACGTCGAGGGCGTCGCAGACGGCGTTGACTATGGCGGGTGGGATGCCGATGCAGCCCGCCTCGCCTGCCCCCTTGGCTCCCAGGGGCGTGTTGGGGTTGGGGATGGCGGTCTCCAGGAGGGTGATCGGAGGCATGTCGGCGGCGGTCGGGAGGAGGTAGTCCAGAAGCGTCGAGGCGTACGGCAGGCCGTCCTCGCCGATGACCGCCTGCTCGTACAGGGCCTGGCCGAGGCCCTGGGCGATCGAGCCGTAGCCCTGGCCGCTGACGATCATGGGATTGACGACCACGCCGTAGTCGTCCACCGCCACCAGTTGGCGCACGTGGACGGTGCCGAGGTCCGGGTCCACCTCCACGACGGCGACGTGTGCGCCGTACGGGAAGGCCTGCGGCGGGGCGACGATCTCGTCGGCGCGTAGCGGGCCGGTGCGGGCGACCAGTTCGCCGATGGGCAGCCCGGGCAGCGGGCCCGCCGCGACACCGGCCGCGAAGTCCCCCGCCCCAGGGCCGTCCGCCACGGGGCCGGGCACGGGGCCGTCCGCCGCAGGGCCGGGCGCCTGGGCGGCGCACGTGTCGCCTCCCACCACCAGGCGGCCCGCGGCGTACGAGACCTCCTCCTCCCCCACCCCGAGGAGCTCGGCGCAGCGGCGGCGGGCGGTGGCGACGAGGGACTCGGCGGCGCGCCACAGCGCCGCCCCGCCCACCTGCATGGAGCGACTGCCGAACGTGGCGAAGCCGTAGGGCACCTCGCCGGTGTCGCCCTCGACGACGCGGACCCGGTCGACCTCCACGTCCAGAACCGAGGCCACCACCTGAGCGAACGCGGTGAAGTGGCCCTGCCCGGTGGACGTGGAGCCGACGCGGGCGATGAACGTGCCGTCAGGGCAGGCCTCCACGCTGCCGAACTCGTCACTGTCCGGCGGGCCGCCCGAGCGTTCGACGTACGTGGCGATGCCCACCCCGATCGGCGG
The DNA here is from genome assembly GCF_040659615.1 of Nonomuraea sp. NPDC049784. Classification (NCBI taxonomy): domain Bacteria; kingdom Bacillati; phylum Actinomycetota; class Actinomycetes; order Streptosporangiales; family Streptosporangiaceae; genus Nonomuraea; species Nonomuraea sp. NPDC049784. Next base: position 1,187 of record NZ_JBFAMX010000400.1, on the reverse strand, counting down.
CTCGCCCTCCTCGCGGCGGCGGGCCTGCTCGGCGCGGACCTCGTCGTAGCCGACGGCGGCGAGGGCCTTGTCGAGCGCGGCGGCGTAGTCGCCCGAGTCGTAGGTGCGGCCGGTCGGCGTCAGGTACGGGTACTGGTCGGGGCGGATGAAGTTGCGGCGGCGCAGCTCGGCGGGGTCCACGCCGAGCCGGCGGGCCAGCCGGTCCACGGTGCGTTCGAGGGCGTAGGCGGCCTCCGGGCGTCCCGCGCCGCGGTAGGAGGTGGTCGGGGCGGTGTTGGTGAGCACGCAACGGACCCGGGTGTGCACCCTTGGAGTGCGGTACGCGCCGGTGCTCATGGCTCCGGTCATCATGGGGACGAAGGCGCCTGTGTGCGGGTACGCGCCGATGCCGGCGTCTATCAGCAGCTCGTACGCGAGGAAGGCGCCGTCGTCGTCGGCCGCCAGCCGTACCCGCTGGGTCTGACCGCGGCCGCGCGGGCCGGCCAGCATGGCCTCGGCGCGGTCCTCGCACCAGCGGACCGGCCGGCGCAGGTGGACGGCCAGCAGGGCGGCCACCAGGTACTCCGGGTAGGTCTGGCTCTTGGCGCCGAACGCGCCACCGGTGGCCGGGACGATCACCCGGATCCGCTCCCTGCCGAACCCGAGCGCCGCGGCGAGCGAGTCGCGCAGCCGGTGCTGGGCCTGGTGTGACGCGTACACGGTGAGGTGGTCGCCACGCCCCGGATCGACCAGCACGGCCCTCGGCTCCAGCGACGTGGGGAGCAGGAGCTGCTCACGGTAGGCGCCCTCGACCACCACCGGGGCGGTCGCGAACACGTCGTCGGCCGGCTCGCCGAAAGTGCGCTCGACCGCCACGTTGTCACGGTCGTCGAACAGCCGGGGGCCCTCGGTGCCCGAACGGCGCCGGTCGTCGAACTGGTCGTGCCCGCCGGCACCGGGTGCGAGGGTGAAGGGCAGTGGTTCGAGGTTCAGGCGGACGGCTTCGGCACCGTCCTCGGCGCGGGCGCGCGTACCGGCGGCGACCACGGCGAGCGCCTCACCCGGGTAGCGGACGCGGCCGGTGGCGAGCAGCGGCCACGGCGGCACGCCCTCCCCGCCGGGCAGGTCGCGGGCGGCGAGGTACGGCAGGTCGGCGGCGGACCACGCGCCCGCCACCCCCTCCTCCTTGAGCGCGGCGGCCACGTCGA
>NZ_JBFAMX010000399.1:0-9436 GCF_040659615.1 Nonomuraea sp. NPDC049784 | reverse complement strand
TCCGTGTGCTCGGCACCACGGGACACCCGAGCGCAAACTGGGTCATCCAAGCGATCAGGAACCTGGTGATGGATCTGGACGATGCAGGCTGTCGGACGTGCTTTCTGATCCGAGACCGGGACGGAAAGTTCCCCGCGCTCATGGACGAGGTCCTCGCCGAGGCCGGCATCAAGACGGTGCTGACTGGTATCCGGATGCCGCGGATGAACTCGATCATGGAGCGGTGGGTGCAGTCCTGCCGGCACGAGCTTCTCGACCGCTGCCTGATCTGGAACGAACGCCATCTTCGGCATGCCCTGCGCGAGTACGAACTCTTCTACAACCAGCACCGGGCCCATCAAGCCCTGAACCAGGCCGCCCCGCTGCGCACCGTCCCCGATCCGATCACGGATCCCGAGCGAATCATCGACCTGAATGTACGCCGACGAGACCGGCTCGGCGGCGTCCTCCACGAATACTCACATGCCGCTTGACCTGCGTGGATGGAATTTTCGGCAGGCGCAATCCTGAGGGAGTATCGGCATGCGGCTTGACCTGGCCGGATGATTAATCGGCACTCACAGTGTCCGTGTGCTCGGCACCACCGCACACCCGAGCGCAAACTGGGTCATCCAAGCGATCAGGAACCTGGTGATGGATCTGGACGTTGCAGGCTGTCGGGCGCGCTTTCTGATCCGAGACCGGGACGGAAAGTTCCCCGCGCTCATGGAAGAGGTCCTCGCAGAGGCCGGCATCACGACGGTGCTGACTGGTATCCGGATGCCGCGGATGAACTCGATCATGGAGCGGTGGGTGCAGTCGTACCGCCGGGAACTCCTCGACCGCTGCCTCGTATGGAACGAACGCCACCTGCGGCACGCCCTGCGCGAGTACAAACGGTTCTACAACCAGCACCGAGCCCACCAAGCCCTGAACCAAGCAGCCCCGCTGCGTTCCGCCCCGGATCCGATCGCAGACCCGGGCGAATCATCGACCTGAACATACGCCGAAGAGACCGGCTCGGCGGCATCCTCCACGAAGACTCACATGCCGCTTGACCAGCATGGATGCAATTTTCGGCAGGCACAAAGTCTGCGCTTCGGCGGCTGACTGCCCGTCGGCGGTGATGCGACTGCCGTACTTACCAGCCTACGTACGCGTAAACGCTCACGAGCGCCGTGGGCTTGATGCCCTGACTTTCGATGGCCTTCATCGCTTCGGGTTGATCGTGCTCCTCAGAGACACTCCACGCATAAGCAGCAATGGTGGCACCTTTCCACCGGGATGATTTCAGCCACACATTTAGCGGCCGACTGTCCACCTTGGTGGTCCAGTTTCGGCTGTGGAGATAGGCTACCGCCTTCCCGAGCGATTCCTCCTCAGTATCGCCACCGACATCGACCAAGAAAGCATGGGTTACTAGGATTTCTGACCCCGTTGAGACTTCTTGGCGTTCTTTCCAGATAACTGTGCCGATCTTATTGATTTCTCCCAGTACGCCGGGGTCGACCTCTTCGGGCTGCTGCGCACATCCTCCAACAAGAAGAGAGATCGCAAGAGCAATTGCAGTCAACTTTCGTCTCCGCGCAACCCTCATCCTTCTATCTCTTCTCGCTCGCGGTATCGATTGAGGACGATATCGTATCTTACATGTAGGTCCAGCATGCAGCTCTTCCGCATGCGAAGAGCTCAGGGGCGGCCTTCACGTATGCTAGTAGAGCGTTACGGCGCTCCTCTGCGATTCGCCCGTTCTCTGGATTCTTCTTGGTGGCCTCGGGCCTGCCGACGTAGCCACTATTTGCCCAAGCCACGTATCGCTTGGCGCTGACCACTCCGGTTTTCGGGTCCACGACCGCTCCGGAGCAGGTGCAGTAGGCGATGGCCGCGTCCATGTCGGTCATAGGACGATTAAGACCCGTTATGCGCTCTTTCAGGTAGCGCATATAAGCCGCTGCCGCATGTATTGCAATGGAGGGATTTTTCATCATATCCGCGATCTCACCGTTGCTATAATTTTTAGCGGCAAATCCCTTCGCGTATGCGTTAAGTGCATGCCTTATTTTATAGATTTCCAATTGGCCAACGCCAATCGATGCCCCTTCCCCCTGCGTCAAAAAGCTAAGGTTATCGCCAGCCTTGGCCCCAAGTGTCTGATTGGCCTGCCAGTGGCTTTCATACATGAGAACTGCAGCCAGGGCATTTACGTCTTTGATTCCGTGATTCGCGGCCGCCTTCTCGATATCCCTCCAGTATCTAACGATGTACTTATAGCTTTCATAAGAAGCATATCTAGAGGCGCTGGTTCCGTCCTTTGGCTTTGTAGCATACATGCCCGAACCGAGCTTGCCACCTACTTGCTGCATCTTTCGCCACTCGCCGAGTCTTACATCGTTGGCGTTCTTCTTCGCCGCCTTCTCCATGGTGGCGAAGCTTTCCAGCCCGCCGGCCGCCACCCAGCTGAAAGCAAGCTGCTTGTCGGTCATAGTCGGCGACCAGTTGGACATGTACTCGTTCTGCACCTTTTCGCTGGCGAACCAGAAGTTGGGCTGGTCGACGGGCCGGCCGTTGGGCATGACCTTCATGCCCAACCTCGCGATTTCGTCGTCGCCAAGCCAGAATTTCTTTTCGTTCTCCAGTTGGATCATCCGGGCCCAGCTCGGGTCGACACTCTCCACGTTTCCATATCCGCCAGGCGCAGTGATCAAGTCGTTGTACTCTGTCGTTCCGATGATCAGTTGTCCCGGATTGGGGCCGATTCGACCATCGCTCCCGCCGCTGGGGCTGTAGCCCCCGCTCCCGTCCAGGCTGTACATGGTCATGTGCCCAGTGGGGTCGATGCCGGTGAGCGGTGTGGCGTTGGCGTAGGTGTAGCGGTTGGCCTGGACGGAGGGGTTGGGGTTGAGGGTGGCGGTGTCGCGGCTGGTGAAGGTGCCGGTGCCGGGCTGGTACCAGCGGGCGTGCATATTGACCTTGCCGGTGTCCGGGTCGGCGTATTCGCCCTGGTAACCGAGCTGGGTTCTGCTGCCGGTCTGGGCGGTGACGGTGCCGAAGGGGTCGTAGGCGGCAGATGTCTGCAGGGTGGAGGTGAAGGTGGCCACCAGGTCGCCGTGCAGGTCGCTGAGCGCCGCCACTGCCGCGCCCGTCCCTTCCTGGAGACCGAGCAGACTGCCGCCTACGTCGCGGGAGTATTTGGCCTGGACGGTGCCGCCGCTGTCGGTGATGGCGGCCAGGTCGTTTCCGAGTCCCGAGTAGGCGAAGCCCTGCTTGGCGGTGCCGCGGATCCGGCTCGTCATGCGGTCGAGGGCGTCGTAGCTATAGAGGCTGTCGCCATCGGCGATGAGCCGGTCGAAGGCGTCGAACGTGTAGTTGATGGTGGCCCCGGCCTTGCTGCTGCTGGCGAGGGTGCCGCGCGGGGTGTAGGTGTAGTCGGTGCCGTCGCCGCTGGTCAGGCGGTTGCGTTCGTCGTAGGTGAAGGTCTTGTCGCCGGCCTTGGTGCGGTTGCCTGCGGCGTCCCATTCATAGGCGGTGGTGGCGCCGCCGGGGGCGGTCCAGGAGGTGAGCCGTCCGGCGTGGTCGTAGCCGTAGGTGTTGGTGCCCGCCCCGGCGGTGCCGGCGGTGGTCTTGGTGGTGAGGTTGTCGTCCTTGTCCCACTCGTAGGCGATCTTGGCGAGCTGGGTGCCGGAGCCGTTCTTCAGCGTCTGGCTCTTGACCTGGTTCGTGTCGTAGTAGTCGATGGTCTGGGTGCTGGCCGTGCCGGTGGCGGTGATGGTCTTCAACCGGCTGGCCGCGTCGTAGCCATAGGTGAGGGTACGGCTGGTCACCGGGTCGGTGGCAGTCTTCAGCCGGTTGGCGCCGTCGTAGGTGAAGGTGGCAGTGCCGCTGGCATCGATGCGCTGGACGGGGCTGCCAATCCCGTCGTAGGCGTAGGTGGTCTCTTGGACGGTGCCACGCGAGACCTTGAGCGGCAGGCTGCGGTCGTTGTAGTCGACCGTCAGATCACCGGCGGTGGTGCGGCGGCCGGCCAGGTCGTAGCCGAACGTGCGCTCCGCCGTGGTGGCGCCTCCCCCTGCACCGCTCTCCTTGGTGAGGCGGCCCAGGTGGTCGAAGATACGGTCGATGCGTACCCCGCCGGGCTGGATGGTGGTGGTCGGGTTGCCGGCCGCGTCGTAGGCATGGGTCCAGGTGCGCTCGGCCGCGTTCGGGTGCGCCGTTGTGGAGGGCTCGGTCACCGTTTCCACCAAACCTAGGCTGTTGTAGCTGGTCCAGGTGGCGTTGCCTCGCCCATCAGTGATCCGGGTGCGGGCGCCAGTGGCATCGTAGCCGAAGCTGGTGGTGATCGACTCGGTCGTCGACACCGGTTCGACAAGCGAGGTTAGACGACCTAGTGCGTCGAATGTCTGCCGGGTGACATAGCCCTCCGGTGAGGTGGCGCTGATCTGGTTGCCTGCGGCGTCGTAGCCCATGCCGTAGGTGCGCTCCACCGTGATCTCATTGTTGGAAGACTCGTTCCGGCCCAGGTCCGTGACCGTAGTCTTACGGCCGGCCAGGTCGTATTCGGCGACGCTGGCGTTACCGTTCGCATCAGTAGTCTTCACCAGACGCCCGGCCAGGTCGTACTCCATGGTGCTCGCACCCGCCGGGTCGGTCACCTTGGTGGTCTCACCGGCCGCGTTGGCCTCGAAGCTGGCGGTCTTGGTGGTCGTGCCCGTGCCGGGGACGATTTGCTTGACCAGCCGTCCGGCGTCGTCGTACTCCATCTTGGTGGTGTAGGCGGCGCTGGCGGGCTTGCGCTCGATCTGGGTGGCGGTGATCTGCCGGCCGAGGTCGTCGTAGGTGGCCTGGGCGCGGGCGCCGGTCGGGTCAACGGTGGCGAGTTTCTCGCCCGCCATGTCGTACTCGGTCACCCAGGTGCCCGGACTCTGGCCGTCGGGGGCGGGGTCGGTGACACGGACCTGCCGACCGAGCTGGTCGTACTCGTAGGTGGTGACGTTGTCGCGCGAATCGGTGGTGCGGATGCGCTGTCCAGCCTTGTCATAGGCGTGCTCGACGGTCGAGATGATCGTACTGCCGCCGGGGGGCGTGTACGCCGGCGCCGTACTGCTGACCAGCCGGCCGGCCTTGTCGAAAGTCGAGGTGACGATGCGGCCCTCGGCGTCGCGCTGATGGGTCTGATTGCCCACCGTGTCGTAGCCGACCAGGGCGGACGGGCGGGCCGAGGCGGCGCTCCCGTTCTTGTCCACCTGCACCTGCGGTGCCTTGCTCTCCACCAGCCGATCCAGGATGTCGTAGCGGATCGTGGTGGTGTAGTCGGCGGCGTTCGCACCGTCGGCGTTGCCGCGCGGGTCGGTGGTGGCGACGGGCAGGCCGCGATCGTCGTACTCGATGGTGGAGACGATGTCCTGGGCACCGTTTTCGATGGTCTGCCGGGTCTGCTGGTTCAGCTTGTTGTAGGCGTAGCTGGTCGTCTCGACGCGGTCGCTCTCGGCGGCCCTGCGGGTGGCCTTGGTGACGTTGCCGTTGGCGTCATAGCCGAACTCAGTCACGCGCTCGAGCCCCTTCGGGTTCTGGGCCGAGCGGGGGTCCAGCACCTGCGTCACCAATCGGCTGGCTTGGTCGTATTCGAAGATCGTGACGATGTCTTGACCGTTCGCCTGCTTACCGCCCACCTGGGTGATCAGGTTGCCGGCCGCGTCGTACTCCTCTGCCTTCACCTGCACATCCCGCGGCGTGGCGGCGGGGTCGTTCAGCCTGGCCTTGACGGCGATCTGTTCCTTGAGCCGGTTGTCCATCCAATAGGTGTTCTTGGACGTTCGGCCCATCACATCCTTGATGGTGTCCAGCCGCCCGCCCGCGTCGTAACTGCGCGTCTCCAGCAGTACGTCCGTGGCCGGCTGCGGGTTGACCGGGCTACCCGTCCAGCCCTTCAGCGTGCTGGTGTACAGCTCGCCCCGCACGGTGTAGGCCTGCTCAATGACCGTGCCGCGCGCGTCGGTGGTGCGGATGACCTGGCCGCGGTGGTTCCACTCCTGCCGGGCGATCCCGCCCTCCGGGCCGGTGAGCGAGTCCTGGCGACCGTGCGAGTCATAGGTGTAGGTCGTCACGCGGTCCTGCTCGCCGCCGGTCAGGTCGGCGATCGTCTGAGTCAGCGGGTTACCGTCAGGATCGTAAGTGGTGCGGGTCTGCCCCGTGTGGGTGACGTTAGAGATCTCGTTCTTCACGCCCGGAGCGGTGCTGGCGGTCAGGCGGTTCCAGCCGTCGTAGGCGAAGGTGGTCTTCGCCCCGTTCGGAACCGCATCCGAGACGCGCGTGCTGGCGATCACCCGGCCCAGCGCGTCGTAGTCCAGCTTCGTAACCAGGCCTTCGGGGTCGGTCTGCTCGGCCAGGTCACCGGCCGCGGTGTAGCGGTACTGCCAGGTGTTGCCGCGGGCGTCGGTCTTGCTCTTCGTCAGACCGGCCGGGGTGGTGCCCCCGCCCTCCGCCGGTTCGCTGCCGTCGGTGTAGGCGATGCTCTCCGAGCGGCCCTGCGGAAAATCGTCCGTCGCCGGAGTGGTTACCTTGGTCTGCTCACCGAAGCTGTTGTACTCCGTCGTGGTCGCGTGGGTGGGGTCGGTGTCGCTGGCCGACCGGCCGTCCCGGTAGGCGATCACCTGGTCGTTGCGTGGGTCGAACGGGTCGTTCTCGTTGAGGTAGTAGGTCCAGTACTCGATCGCGCACTCGCCCGCTGCCCGGCAGTACTTCCGCCCCAGGGTGTTGCCCCGCTTGTCCTGGTAGATGTCGTTGGCGATGTTGTTGCGGTCGATCACCTTGGTCAGGAAGCCCGCCTGGTCGTATTCGTACCAGGTGGTGAACTGCCGCTGGTCGGTCACGCCGCGGATGCGGTAGCCGCGCCAGGCGTCATACAGGTACTTGAGCTCTTTGTTGTCCGGGTCCAACACGGTCACCTGGGCCTCGCCGGACTGCTGCTCGATCCCAACAGTGCCGATCTTCCAGGTGCCGCCGTCGGCGTCGGTGTGGGTGGCGATGCGGTCGGTCTTGTCGTCGTAGGTGTTGACCGCGTGCACCCGGCCGGACGGCAGCGTTACCTTGGTGAGCTTGTTCGGGGCCGCGGTACGGGCGGCGTAGTGCCGCTGCACCTCGGGCGCGGTCAGCGGCCGGTCGTAGATGGCGACCTCGTCCACCAGGCCGGCCAGCCCGCCGATCGTGGTGACGTACCGGTTCTCGGTGCCCGTGATGGCCCCGCTGAGCGTGCCAACGACCGCGCCGTCCAGGTAGGGTCTGCAGGTTGCCGGAGACGGTGAGCACCGCGTGGTGCCAGGCGCCGTCGTTGACCGCAGCCGCAGTGGTGATGGGGGTGGCGGTCGGCTGGTAGGAGCTGCGCAGCTTGCCGTCGGTGCCGACCCCGAACACCTCCTCCTTGGTGGCGCTGGGGGCGGTGCGCAGCGACATGACCGTGCCGGCGGAGGTGGAACTGGTCTTGAACCAGGCCTCCATGGTCGCGTACGTGCCGATCTTGGGCACGATCCCGTCCTTGGGCCGCACCTCGGTGGTGGTGGTCAGCTCGACCGCGCCGTCCGTCGTGCCGGCCAGCGCGCCCGGCTGGGCGCGCTTGGCGGTGGCGTCATAGGTCGCATCGCCCGCGCCCCAGCCCAGGTCGATCGCATCGCCGGTGGCCTCGCTGAGCCGCCAGTAGCCGAACGGATCCGAATCCAGCACGCTGCTGCGATACAGCGACCCGCCCCCGTACTCATACGCGGTGCAGTTCGGCGCCGCCACCGGCGCGCACACCTGCGTCAACCGCCCCTGCTCATAGCCGTAAGTCCAGGTCAGCGCCTTGCCATCGACCGGATCGCTGGACACCGTCGCGACCTGGTTGCCCTGCCAGGTGAACGTCACCGACCGGCCCCCAACCCCGGTCACTTTCGACAGTTTCCCCCCGGTGTCGTAGGTCAGGTCACTGCTGTGTCCCCGCTGGTCGCTCATCTTCGTCAGCCGCCCGGCGGCATCGAACAGGAAGGTGGCGTTGGCCTTGTCCCTCAACCGCCAGGTGCCGCCGCTCTCCTGGACCAGCGTCGCGTACATGCCGGGCGGCGGCTGGAACGTCCCATCCCCGTTCGAGGCGAACCGCACCTGCCGCCCGTCCGGATAGGTGACCAGCGCCGAGGTGGAGGCGCCGCGCACCTCCTTGACGACCTTCATGTCCCAGCGTGTGGACCAGCCCGCCCCGAACATGCCATCGGTGCGCGGGTCCATGCTGTTGTAGGTGCGCACCACCGACAGCGGCGGCCCCACCGTGGCCACCTGCAAATCCGTCGCGGTGGTGGTGTAGTTACCGCTCTGCTGATTGAACTCCTGCCCGGCCACCCCCGCGGAGGCCAGCGACGAGGTGACCGTCGGCTGCCGCACCCCGGTGACGAACGTCAGCTTCGGCGACGTGGTGGTGGAGGAGTCGTAGGAGTCCTTGACGGTGACCGTCCACCAGTACTGCTTGCCCCAGGCCAGCTTCCCGGCCGGAACGCTCCAGCTGTTGGCGTTGCCCGCCACATATCCACCCGAGGACGTGCAGCCGGTGCCGGTCATCGCCTCGACGTCACACAAGGTGAACGAGTACGACAGCTTCGAGGTGCTGGAGTTGTTGCTCAGCCCCCACGCCCGCAAGGCCGGCGTCAGCGAATCAACCAGATGCCCCTGCGCCGGATACCAATTCGTCAGGGTCGGCACGGCCATGATCGTCTGATCGGCCGCCTCGGCCCGCAACGTCCCCGCCGGCAGCCCGGACTCCTCAGATGAGGTTGCCGCCGCATCCACCGTCCGGTCCTCCAGCGGCACCGCTCCCTTGGGCCGCGTCACCTCCGAGCGCCACCCATTCGACGGCTGTGCCGCGGCCGGAACCTCGGTCGCGGGCACCAACAGCGGCAGCGTCATTGCCGACCCCATCATCTGCTGCGGCACCGCGGGTAAGGCACCAAGGTCAGCCACCGCGCCCACCGCAGGGACAGCCGCGACCGGCGACGCCTGCAGCACCAGCAGACCCGGCGCCAACCCGGCAAGCGTAAGGACCATCCCAGCCGAACGACGCCATGACGAAACCGAGCGCATACGCCATCACACTCCGAACCACAACGAAGGACACCAGCAAAGGCGCCAACCGTCGCTCTCCGCCACGGCCCTCCGGGTCGCGCGGCTCGGAGCTGATCACATCCGACGATCAACGTAAGAAAATACGACGTTCCCGGCAAGACACGCGATCATCACAAAACGGATAACAGCTCTATCGGGTACGCGACGCTCCGTAAGGCGATGTATGAGTACCAACCGGACACATATGGTGCGTTCAGCCACACGAACGGTTCCTTGGGCCCCACCCCCTCTCTGTCAGACTCTCGTGAGACCTGGGGACGAAGTAGTCTTCTGTGACTCAAGCAGGGCGAGAACAGGATCTTTCAGACAGTGACCTTGA
>NZ_JBFAMX010000398.1:0-9461 GCF_040659615.1 Nonomuraea sp. NPDC049784 | reverse complement strand
GCCGGGAAGCGCGCCGTACCGCAGCCGTCGCACTCCTGCACCGCGAACTCACGCCTTGCCACCCGCTCCCACCACTCCCTGGAGTCCCGGTCGGGCTCGGGCCGGTACGCGGTCATCACGCACTCCTCAGGATCAGGGCGGAGGTGGCCGGCAGGATGTAGCCGGGCTGGGCGGTGGAGAGCGCGACCTCGGCACCCGGCACCTGACGGTCCCCGGCGTCGCCCCTGAGCTGGGAGACCGCCTCGGCGAGGTGGTTCATGCCATGGACGTAACCCTCCGACAGGAAGCCCCCGTGCGTGTTGACCGGGAGCGGACCGTCCAGCGCGGTCGCGCCCGAGGCCACGTACGGGCCACCCTCCCCCTTGCCGCAGAACCCGTAGTCCTCGAGCTGGACGATCACCGAGTACGTGAAGCAGTCGTACAGCTCGGCCACGTCGATGTCGCCCGGCCCCAGCCCGGCCTGCTCGTAGAGACGCGGGGCCAGGGCCGCGGCCGCGGTCACCGTGGGATCGGCGGACGGGCCGGACAGGTGTGTGGTGCCGCCGCCCCAGGCGGCGGCCGATATCAGCACCGGGGGACGGCGGAGCGAGCGGGCGCGTTCGGCGGTGGTGACGACCACGGCGCAGGCGCCGTCCGTCTCCAGGCAGCAGTCCAGCAGCCGGAACGGCTCCGCGATCCACCTGCTCGCCAGGTAGTCGTCGAGCGTGATCGGGGTGCGCATCAGCGCCCGGGGATTCTTGGCGGCGTTGGCGCGCTGGGTGACCGCCAGCTGGCCGAAGTGCTCAGCTTTAGTGCCGTATTTCAGCATGTGGGCGCGGGCGTACATGGCGTACTGCTGCGGCGGCGCCACATACCCGTACGGGGCCTGGTACTGCACCTCAGGGCTCACCGGGACGCCCCGGCCCGTGCCGCCCATGCGGAACTCGGACCGCGCGTTGATGGCTCGATAGCAGACGACCGTCTCCGCCATGCCCGCCGCCACCGCCAGGGCCGCCTGGCCGACGACCGCGTGGGAGACGCTTCCGCCGCCGAACTGGTCGAGGTGCCAGGTGAGGTCCGCCAGCCCCAGCGCCGGGCCGACCAGGGTGGGCGCGGCGGAGTCGCCCACGCGGTGCGTGGCCAGCCCGTCGACCTCGTCCACCGTCAGCCCCGCGTCCTCCAGCGCGGCCAGCACGGCCCGGCAGGCCAGCGTGAGCGTGCTGACGCCCGAGTCCTTGGCGAACGGGGTGTAGCCCACCCCGGCGATGGCGGTCCGGTTTCGAAAATCAAGCAAGCGCTTGGGCACATTAGTCACGTTAAACCGGACATTTCCCCATGTCAACGCAGCACGGCAAGCGCCCCGAGAAGAACACGGGCCGAGGGCCCTTCCTACAGAGCGCTGTACCGTCGCGGCAGGCCGGAGCAGAATGGCGCGATGGCAGCGCAGTACGACAACACCGACGCCTTCCGTGGCGTGAGCTTCACGAATGCCGACCTCTCCTCCGCGACGTTCCCCGGCTGCGACATGCGCCAGATCAAGATCGTCGACTCCTGGCTCATGGACGTCAGCGTGTCCGGGGATGTGCGCAACTTCCGCGTCAACGACGTGGACGTCACCCTCTACGTCGAGGCCGAGCTCGAACGGCGGCATCCCGAGCGCGCGCAGCTGCGCGCGATGCGGACGGCCGACGAGTTCCGCGCGATGTGGGACACGATCGAACGGCTCTGGTCGGAGACGGTCGCCCGCGCGGAGCGGCTGCCCGAAGCGGTTCGCCACGAGGGGGTCGACGGCGAGTGGTCCTTCGTCGAGACCCTTCGCCACCTGGTCTTCGCCACCGACGCCTGGGCCGGCCGGGCGATCCTCGACGAGCCGGATCCGTTTCACCGGCTCGGCCTCACCCACACCGGCTACCCGCCCAAGGACGCGGCGGCGCTCGGCATCGAGCTCGACTCGCGACCGTCGTACTCCGAGGTGATGGAGGCGCGCGCCGGCCGCGTCGCGCTGGTCCGGGGCATCGTCGAGGGCCTCTCCGACGCCGGGCTCGAACGGCCGTGCACGCGCGCGCCCGCGCCCGGCTATCCCGAGGAGGCGCGCACGGTCGGCAGCTGTCTGCGCGTGGTGATGGAGGAGGAGTGCGAGCACCGCCGCTACATGGTGCGCGACCTCGCGGTGCTCGAAGCACGCTGACCGACGCGGAGCGCGCCGGTCAGCCCTGCTCACGCCATTCCAACTTGACATGGTCTTGCCACCCCCCTACCGTCCAAGCAAGCGCTTGGTATGATAGGGCGCAGCCGGTGGACTAGGAGGCGGACCATGAGCACACACGCTGCCCGGCTCGTGGCGCCGGACGGCTGTCGCGGCCTTCCGGCGCCCCATCAGCGCAGGAATCGCAACGGAGCCGCCATGCCGACCGGCCCTTCACCCCAAAGCGCGAACGGCCATCTCGACAGCCGCGTCTTCCGGCAGGTGCTCGGCAGGTTCGCGACCGGTGTGGTGGCGATCACGGCGGTCGACCCGGTGAACGGCCGGCCGTGCGGGCTGGCGGCCAACTCCTTCACCTCCGTCTCGCTCGACCCGCCTCTGGTGGCGTTCTGCGTGGCGTACACCAGCACCAGCTGGCCCAAGGTACGCGGCGCGAAGGTCGTCACGGTGAATGTGCTGGCCGAGCACCAGCAGGACGTGTGCGCCCAGATGGCGACCAAGGGCGGCGACAAGTTCGCCGGCCTGGAGTGGACCGGCTCCCCCGGCGGCAACCCGGTGCTCGAAGGCGCGCTGGCCTGGATGGACTGCGCGGTCGAGGCCGAGCACCCGGCGGGCGACCACGTGATCGTGGTGGCCAAGGTGCTCCAGCTCGACACGCACGCCGAAGGCGGCCCGCTGGTGTTCTTCCGCGGCGGGTACGGAGGTTTCGTTGAGCCTGCCTGACCCGGCGGGCACCACGCCGGGCCTCCGCGAGGAGGCGAGGGCCTGGCTGGAGGAGGCGCTGAGCGGCGAGTTCGCCCACGCCAGGGGGCTCGGCGGCCCCGGGCGCGAGCACGAGGGCCACGAGCTGCGCCAGGCGTGGGAGCGCCACCTCGGCAAGGCCGGGTGGACCTGCCTGGGCTGGCCCGAGCGGTACGGCGGCCGCGCCGCCTCCCTGGAGGACCAGGTGGCCTTCCACGAGGAGTACGCCAGGGCCGACGCCCCCGCCAGAGTGGGCCACATCGGCGAAGGGCTGATCGGCCCGACCATCCTGGAATTCGGCACCGACGAGCAGAAGGACCGCTTCCTCCCGCCCATCCAGCGTGGCGAGGAGCTGTGGTGCCAGGGCTACTCCGAGCCCGAGGCCGGATCCGACCTCGCCAACGTCCAGACGAAGGCGCGTCTGGAAGGCGGCGAATGGGTCATCACCGGCCAGAAGGTGTGGACCTCGCTGGCGCACGTGGCCGACTGGTGCTTCGTGCTGTGCCGCACGGAGTCGGGCTCCCAGCGCCACAAGGGCCTGTCGTATCTGCTCGTTCCCATGGGCCGGCCCGGCGTCGTCGTACGGCCGATCGTACAGCTCACCGGGACGTCCGAGTTCAACGAGGTGTTCTTCGACGGCGCGCGCACGGCGGCGAGGAACATCCTGGGAGCGCCGGGCGACGGCTGGCGGGTCGCGATGGCCACACTCGGCTACGAGCGCGGCGCCTCGACGCTCGGGCAGCAGATCGGGTTCAGGCGTGAGCTGGCCAAGGTGATCGAGACGGCCAGGCGCACCGGCGCCATCCACGATCCCGTGCTGCGCGACCGGCTCGTCCGGTCGTGGCTGGAGCTGGAGGTCATGCGGCTCAACGCGTTCAGGATGCTGCGCCCCGACCCGGGCCCCGAGGTCTCGATCGCCAAGCTCTACTGGTCGGAATGGCACAGGAGGCTGGGCGAGCTGGCTCAGGCCGTGCAGGGCAAGGCCGGGCTGGTCGCCGACCTGCCGGGCGACCTCGGGCTCAACGAGCTGCAGCGGCTCTACCTGTTCAGCCGCGCCGACACGATCTATGCCGGGTCCAGCGAGATCCAGCGGAACATCATCGCCGAGCGCACCCTGGGACTCCCCCGCTGATTGGAGCAAGGATGCCCCCGCCATACACGCCGCCGTATCCGAGGGCGCACGGACTGCTCGACGGCAAGGTGACGCTCGTGACGGCCGCCGCAGGGGCGGGCATCGGGTACGCGACCGCGAGGCGCTGCGCCGAGGAGGGCGCGACGATCGTCCTCTCGGACAGGCACGAGCGCCGCCTGTCCGCCGCGGCCGACGCGCTGACCGAGCTCACCGGCGTCAAGCCGCTCGCCGTGCCGTGCGACGTGACCTCGGAGGCTCAGGTTCTGGCGCTGTTCGACGCGGTGGTGGAGGCGCACGGCAGGCTCGACGTGGTCGTCAACAACGCCGGTCTGGGCGGTACGGCCCCGCTGGCCGAGATGTCCGACGACCAGTGGCACGCGGTCATCGACGTCACCCTGAACGGCACCATGCGCTGCACCCGGGCGGCACTCAAGCAGATGATCGCCCAGGGCTCCGGCGTCATCGTGAACAACGCCTCCGTGATCGGCTGGCGGGCCCAGCGGGGGCAGTCGCACTACGCGGCGGCCAAGGCCGGGGTGATGGCGCTGACCAGATGCGTCGCGCTGGAGGCCGCCGAGCACGGCGTACGGGTCAACGCGGTGGCGCCCTCGCTGGCCGTGCACCCGTTCCTGGCGAAGGTGACCAGTGAGGAGCTGCTGGCGGAGCTGGCGGCCAAGGAGGCGTTCGGGCGGTCGGCCGAGCCGTGGGAGGTGGCGAACGTCATCGTCTTCCTGGCCAGCGACTACTCCACGTACATGACGGGAGAGGTGGTCTCGGTCTCCTCCCAGCACCCCTGACGCGGCCCTGTCAGGGGAAGATCAGGGTAGGCGGCAAGGGCACGACGATCTACTGTCCGGAGTATGGGCGCACGCTCTTCCTTCCTGCTCGATGTCCTCATGACGGAGTTCGGCGAGTCGATCCAGCGAGACCCCGCCGCTTTCAGGCGGAAATTTCGGAAAATGGCGGCTTCTCCCTTCGCCTTCTACCGAGGCAGTGCCTGCCTGTTCTACGCGGACATGACCGGCCCGTACGCGGACGAGTCCTACCTCGACGAGCCGACCAGCCGGGTCTGGATTCACGGCGACCTCCACGCGGAGAACTTCGGCACGTACATGAACGCCTCCGGCGTCCTGGTCTTCAACGTCAACGACTTCGACGAGGCCTACGTGGGCCCGTACGTCTGGGATCTCAAGCGCTTCGCCGCCAGCGTGGCGCTCATCGGGTACGCCAAGGCGCTGTCCGACGACTCGATCAGCATGCTCGTGACCGACTTCGCCGGCGCGTACCTGGTCGAGCTGGCCGCCATCGCGGCCGGTGGGGACGACGCGATCGGCTCGCTCACGCTGGACACCACCACCGGCGTGCTGCACCGGGTCCTGCAGACGGCGCGGCTCAGCACGCGGGTGGCGCTGCTGGACGTCGAGACCGTGGTCGACGACTACGACCGGCGGTTCGCGCTCATGGAGGGCCGGGAGAGCGTGGACGCGGCGACCAGGCAGTCCGTGCTGGCCGCGTTCCAGGACTACCTGGCCACGCTGCCGGGGCAGGCCGGCCCCGTCGAGCACGTGATCAAGGATGTGGCGCTGCGCAAGGGTGTGGGCATCGGCTCGGCGGGCCTGCCCTCGTACAACCTGCTGCTCGAAGGGCGCTCACAGGCGCTGGAGAACGACGTCATCCTCTACATGAAGCAGGCGGCGGTGCCCGCGGTGGCGCGGTACGTCACCGACGAGAAGGTGGCCTCCTACTTCCTGCACCAGGGGCATCGTACGGCCGAGTCGCAGCGGGCCCTGCAGGCGTACGCCGATCCCTGGCTCGGCTACTCCACGCTCAACGGGGTGGGCCAGCTCGTGGCCGAGGTGTCGCCGTACTCCGCCGACCTCGACTGGGACGACGTCAACGAGCCGGCCGATCTGCGCGCGATCGTGCAGGACCTGGGGCGGGCGGTGGCGCGCATGCACTCGGTGGCCGACGACGAGTCCAGCCACGACCTCGTCGACTTCTCGACGGAGGAGTCGATCGTGGCGGTGATCGGCGACGACAAGCCCGGATTTATCGGGATGCTGGTGGATTTTGCCCACCGGTATGGGGCACAGGCCCGGGAAGACCATCAAAGGTTCGTCGACCTGTTCCGCAACGGCCGTCTCCCTGGCGTGTGACTCCGGCGACCGCGCGGGCGGGAGGAGAGGCGTCGTGCGACATCTGATCGGGCTGCTGTTAGGGACCGAGGAGGACTGGCCGTCGGCGTTCGAGACCGTGCTGCGGCGGCTCGGCCCGATCAAGGGGGTGGGCGAGTTCGGCGTGGAACGCCTCACGATCGAGCCGTTCGACCTGCGGGCCAAGCCGCGTCACGAGCTGGTGATCGACCGGCTGGCGTACTGGTACTACCACCCGCGCGAGTGGCTCAAGAAGGTCTCCATGATGGACGACGTCTACCTTCTGAACAGCCCGTTCACGTTCCAGTCGATGGAGAAGCACGCGGCGTACTGCGCGATGATGCGGCTCGGGCTCAAGGTGCCGGAGACGGTGCTGGTGCCGTACAAGAACCCGCTCGACAACGCGCGGTACGCCTACACGGCGGCCCGCTACAACCAGCCTTTCGACCTGGACGAGGTGGCCGGGCGGATCGGCTACCCGCTGTTCATGAAGCCCTACGACGGCGGGGCCTGGCGCGGCGTGTCGCTGGTGCGCGACCGGGACGAGCTGCACCGGGCCTACGACCAGAGCGGCGAGATGCTCATGCATCTCCAGCAGGCCATCGAGGGGTACGACGCGTTTGCCAGGTCGCTGTCGATCGGGGCGGAGACGATGGTGATGCGGTTCAGGCCCGACGAGCCGATGCACGCCCGATACGCCGTCGACCACGAGTTCCTGTCTCCGTCCGTGGGCGAGGAGGTGGTGACGATCGGGAAGCTGGTGAACGCGTTCTTCCGGTGGGAGTTCAACTCCTGCGAGACCCTGATCAAGGGGTCGGACGTGCACCCCATCGACTACGCCAACGCCTGCCCCGACGTGGCGCTGACGAGCCTGCACTACTACTTCCCCTGGGCGATCAAGACGCTGGTGAAGTGGAGCGTGTTCTGCGTGGCCACCCGGCGCAGGCCGCGGATCGACCTGGAGACGCACGACTACTTCGCCGTCGAGGGGACGTACGAGGAGCGGCTGGCGGAGTACCGGCGGCTGGCGGACAAGTACTTCGAGACCGAGCGCTACCACGAGTTCTGCCAGGACCGCCTGGCACACATCGACGAGGTGGTGCTGGAGTGGGTGGCAGGGGCCGAGTTCGACCGGTTGCTGGTGGACACCGTGACCGCCACGTACCCGGCCCACGAGCGCGACCGCTTCGTCGAACACTTCCGCGGGCTGCTGCGGCTCTGGGTGAAGGAGTCCTAGATCTGAAACTGCCGGACCAGGTCGATCCTGGCGTAGAGAAGGGGCTGGGGTACGGCGGTGAGCACCTTATCCGCGAGATCGACCTGGTCCGGGGCTGGTGTGCGGAGCTTTGCCATTACGACGCGAGCCAGGCTGTTTCCGGCCCGGCTCGCGCCGCGGCGCGTCCCGCCTGGCTAGCCGACGTCGACCACGTCATCGACGCCCACGGCGCCGCGGTTGGTGGCGGTCACGGCGTTGCCGTTGACGTTGTTGATGCTGGTGGCGCCGAGGCCGCTCCGGTTGCTGCTGACGACGTTGCCGAAGTTGTTGCCCGACTGCGAAGAGCCTCGGTTGACGCTGGTGTTGCCGGCGTTGACGTCCGCGTACGCGGGTGCCGACAGCAGCGTCACGCCCGTGACCGCAGCGGCGATAAGACCCGTCACGCAGAGCTTCTTCATCATGTTCGTTGTTGTCCTTTCGGATCATCTTTGACTTCGGACGTCAGCCGGTCAGTAGAAGATGTAGGTCACCGTGATCCCGCCGTTGGTGGCGGTCGGGGCGATGCCGTTGATGTTGTTGACGTTGGTGGAGTCGCCTTCGCCGCGGTTGACGGCGGTGACGTCGCCGAAGTTGTTTCCGGACTGGGTCGAGCCGCTGTTGCGGCTCCAGTTGCCGAACCAGCTGTCACTTCTCCAGGGCCCGGACCAGCCGTCGTCGGCGTGAGCGGGGGAAGCCAGTAGTGCGCCGCCGGCGGCCGCTGCCATCACGACCGCGGCGGCGCACACCTTTCTGATCACTTCTGCTCCTTCGCCAGTTGGGCTTTGGGGCCGGCGGGCACGGGTCCGCGCCGCCCCCTTGACCTTCCTTGACCGCAGGAGATCAAGGTCAGTGCGAGCATATAACTGTGCGTTGCCAATATGTAGCTCTACGTGACCAGAACATTATTCGAGGGATACGCGGACAACAACGTAGCCATGGAAGGGGGTCAGTCGCTCGGTTGCGCGCCGTAGACCGGTTCGGGGAATGGGGCGGAGGCGAGGAGCGTGGCGACCGCGTCGCCGACATGTGCCGGATCCCAGCGACCGCCCTGGCCGGCCCTGGGCCCGTGCCGCCAGCCGGTGGCCAGGGCGATCGTCGCGCCCTCCACCTCGAACACCCGGCCCGTCACGTGGGCCGACCCTTCGGATCCGAGCCAGACGACGAGCGGGGCGATGTTCGCGGGGTCCATGGGGTCGAAGCCGGACTCCGGCCTGGCCATGGTCGCGGCGAACACCTCCTCGGTCATGCGGGTACGGGCGGCGGGCGCGATGGCGTTCACCGTCACGCCGTACCTGGCCAGTTCGGCGGCAGCCACCTGCGTCAGCGCGGCGATCCCCGCTTTGGCGGCCGAGTAGTTGGCCTGGCCGACGCTGCCCAGCAGGCCCGCACCCGACGAGGTGTTGATCACCCGGCCCTCGACGCGCTCGCCCGCCTTGGACCTCTCCCGCCAGTGCGCCGCCGCGTGGCGGAGCGGCAGGAAGTGGCCCTTGAGGTGGACGCGTACCACGTCGTCCCAGTCCTGCTCGGTCATCGAGACGAGCATCCTGTCCCTGACGAAGCCTGCGTTGTTCACCAGGACGTCGAGGCGGCCGTACGCGCTGACGGCGGTCTTGACGAGCCGGGCCGCGCCGTCCCAGTCGGACACGTCGTCGCTGTTGGCCACCGCCTGGCCGCCGAGCGCGTGGATCTCCGCGACCACCTCCAGCGCCGGGCCGCCCGAGCTGCCCTCGCCGCCCGGGCCCGTGCCGAGGTCGTTCACCACGACGCGGGCGCCCTGCCTGGCGAACTCCAGCGCGTGTTCCCTCCCGATGCCCCGACCGGCGCCCGTCACGATCACCACGCGGCCAGCACAGATTCCCACACAGACCTCCCAGAAGGATCATGCAGAGATATCAGGAAATGTCGCCCGAAGCTAGGTATCGCCAGGCGGGGATCTCGCCGCCGCCGTCCACCCGTACCTCCGCGCCCGTGACGTAGCCGGGCGCGGCCAGCCACAAG
>NZ_JBFAMX010000397.1:0-9488 GCF_040659615.1 Nonomuraea sp. NPDC049784 | reverse complement strand
CCTGCCTGAGCGTCCGGCCCTCGGCGCCGGCCAGCTCGTTCACCCAGGCGATCTTCTCGGCGACCGCGGCGGGCGGCTCTCCCCAGGTGAGGTACACGTCCACGTGCCGCGCGGCGACCCGTCCCGCGGCGGGCGACGAGCCGCCGAAGTAGATGTCCGGCACGGGATCCGGCACCCGGTTCAGCCGCGCGCCCTCCACCCGCAGGTGCTCCCCGGTGAAGTCCACGCTCTCCCCACGCCACAGGGCCCTGACGATGTGCAGGAACTCGTCCGTCCGCGCGTAACGCGCCTCCTTGTCCAGGAAGTCCCCGTACGCGCGCTGCTCGTGGCTCTCGCCGCCGGTCACCACGTTCAGCAGCAGCCGCCCGCGCGAATGCCGCTGGAACGTGGCCGCCATCTGCGCCGCCAGTGTGGGCGAGACCAGCCCGGGACGGAACGCCACCAGGAACTTCAGCCGCTCCGTCGTGTCCGCCAGCATCGCGGTCGTCAGCCACGCGTCCTCGCACCACGCCCCGGTGGGGGTGAGCGCGCCGACGAAGCCGAGGTGCTCGGCGGCGTGCACGATCTGCCGCAGGTACGCCAGCGTGGCCGGGCGGGCGCCTCCCGCCGAGCCGGCGGGCAGCCCGTGGCCGCCCCCCACGACATCACGGCTGTCGCCGTACGTCGGAAGGAACCAGTGAAACGTCAAGGACATCGGAAGGTCTCCCCCTAGAGCAGGCCGTGGCGCGGAGGCAGCTGGCCGTTGAGTACGTAGCGGCCGATGTGCTGGATCTTCCAGCGGGCCGGGTCGTGCAAGGTGTGGGTGCGGGCGTTGCGCCAGTGCCGGTTGAGGTTGAGCCCGTCCAGGCTGGAACGGGTGCCGCCCAGCTCGAAGATCGCGCTGCCCAGCTCCACCGCCACCGGGTCCGCGAACGCCTTCGCGGTGGCCACGGCGATCGAGGCGGCGCCGGCCGAGTCGTCGGTCAGGTCCGCGCGGGCGGCGTCCACGGCCGCGCCGGCCGCCTCCAGCAGCGCCTCGGCGGCCCGCACCTTGACCGCCAGCTCGCCCGCCCGCTGGATCACCAGCGGGTCGTCGGCCGCCCGGTCCTGGCCGCTCTCGAACCACGGCCTGGCCTTCGTCCTGACGAACCCGACGGCCTCGTCCAGCGCGCCCGCCGCGATGCCCACGTCGATGGCCGCGTGCAGGAGCTGCGCGAACGCGCCGTGCAGCTGCGGCCCCGTGAACGTCAGGTGGTGCGGCACCACCCGGTACTCGGGGACGAGTACGTTCTCCAGCAGCACCGTGCCGCTGGCCGTGGTGCGCTGCCCCATGCCCGCCCAGTCGTCCACGACGGTCAGCCCGGGGGCGTCGCGCGGCACGTACGCCACGTGCAGCGTTCCGTCCTCGCGCCGGGCCAGCACCGGGATCCAGTCGGCGAACAGCGCGCCGGTGCTGTAGTGCTTGGTGCCGTTCAGCGCGAATCCCCCCTCGGGGGCGGCCGTCAGCGTGGTCCGGTAGTCCTGCACGTGTTTCGTGCCCGCCTCGGACTGCGCGTTGCCGAAGCGCCGCCCTTCCAGGACCTCGCCGAAGAAGAACTTGCGCTGCACGTCCGTGCCCTGCTGCCGCAGGACGTTGACGTAGACGAAGTGGCTGTGCGGGATCTGCGCGAGGTTCGGGTCGGCGGCGGCCAGCACCTTGAAGACCTCGGCGACCGTGCGGGCGCTGACGTCCGCGCCGCCGTGCTCACGGGGCACGGTGATCGCGAGGAGCCCGCTGGCCGAGAGGCGGTCGAGCTCCGGTCCCGGCAGGCGGCGCTCGGCGTCGCGGGCGGCCGCGTCCACCGCGAACTCGCCGGCCAGGTCACGGGCCACCGCCAGCGCCTCGGCGTCGTCCGCGATCACATGTGTCATGTGTTTCGTCCGTTCTGCGTGTTACGTTATGGTTCACCGTAATCCCTTCAATGCAGGTAGGCAATACCTGTTTCCGTGAGGAACCCCCATGCTCTCCAGGTTGAAACCGCTGCTAGCCACGGCTCTGCTCGCGTCGCTGCTGACCGCGTGCGGCTCGGGTGCCTCCGGCGGCGGCAGCGCCCCCGTGACGGACTCCGCTCCCAAGGCGGGCGGCCGGCTCGTGCTCGGCGAGAACGGCGACGAGCCGGCCTGCCTCGACCCGCACCAGCTCTCGACCACCAACACCACGGTGGTTGACCGGCCGATCTTTGACTCGCTGCTGTGGCAGGACGAGGACGGCACGCTCAAGCCCTGGCTGGCGTCGGCGTGGAAGGTTTCGGACGACGGCCTGACCTACACGTTCACGCTGCGTGACGGCGTGAAGTTCCATGACGGCGCGCCGTGGAACGCCGAGGCGCTCAAGCTCAACCTGGAGCACATGCGGGACCCGGCGACCAAGTCGCCGCTGGCCGCCGGATACATCGCGCCCTACAAGGACAGCGAGGTGAAGGACGAGCACACGCTTGAGGTGCGTCTTTCCTCGCCGTACTCGGCCTTCCTCAACGTGCTGGCCCAGTCGTACCTGGCGATGATCTCGCCGAAGCAGCTCAAGGAGGACCCGGGGAGCACGTGCGAGCACCCCGTCGGGTCGGGGCCGTTCGTGTTCGAGAAGTGGACGAAGGGTCAGAGCATCACGTACCGGAAGAATCCGGATTACGCCTGGGGGCCGCCTGGGCAGCACGCGGGGGCGGCGTACCTGGACGGGCTGGAGATCCGGTTCCTGGCCGAGGACGCCACCCGCTACAACGCCCTGCTCTCCGGCGAGGTGGACGTCATCGACAACACCCCGCCCTCCGACGTCCAGGACGTCAAGTCGAACCAGGACCTGAACTTCACCACGATCGACCGCCCTGGGCACCCGTTCTCCGTCTGGCTGAACACCGGCCGCGCCCCCTTCGGCGACCAGCGGGTACGCCAGGCGCTCACGCTGACCGTGGACCGCAAGGCGATCATCGACAGCGTCTCGTTCGGCCAGTGGAAGCTCGCGACCGGCTTCGTCACCCCCTCGACCCCCGACCACGCCGAAGGCGGCCAGATCGGTTACGACCCGGCCAAGGCCGCCAAGCTGCTCGACGAGGCGGGCTGGACCGGCAAGGACAAGGACGGCATCCGCACCAAGGACGGCAAGCGGCTGACCGCGGTCGCCCTGGACAGCGGCGTGAACCCGCAGAACACCCAGATCCTCGTCCAGACCCAGGCCGCCGCCGCCAAGGCCGGCATCGAGATCAAGATCGAGAACGTCACCGCGCAGATCGCCTCCGACCGCGCCGCCCGCGGCGACTTCGACGTGTCGGTCGGCATCTGGACCACGAACACGGCCGACGTGCTGTGGATCCAGTACTCCTCCGAGAACATCACCACCGGCAAGCGGCGCGGCCAGAACACCACCAGGCTCGCCGATCCCCAGATTGACAAGCTCCTCGATCAGGCCCGCGCGGCCACCGACGGCGCCAAGCGCGCCGAGCTCTACGGCCAGGCGCAGGCCCGGCTGATCGACCTGGCGCCCGCCGTCCCGCTCTACAACCGGCCCAGCCTGATCTCCTCGCAGAAGAAGGTGCACGGCCTGGCCTGGGACAACGCGTACGGCGCCGTCACGTTCCATGACACCTGGGTGAGCACGCCATGAAGAAGATCCTCCCTCTCCTCGTCTTCGCCGCCCTGATTTCCGGGTGCGGCACGAGCACCGCTTCCGGAGCCGGGGGTGACGGCGAGCCCAAACGGGGTGGCACCCTCGTGCTGGGCGAGAACGGGCAGGAGCCGCCCTGCCTCGACCCGCACGGCAACTCCAGCTCCGACGGCCCCGTCTCGACCGTGCCGGTGGCCGACTCGCTGGTGTGGTTCGACGCCGACGGGAAGATCCAGCCGTGGCTGGCCGACAGCTGGGAGATCTCGCCCGACGGCCTGACGTACACCTTCAAGCTCCGCCATGGGGTGAAATTTCATGATGGTGCCGTCTGGAACGCCGAGGCGCTCAAGGCCAACTTCGAGCACATGAAGGACCCGGCGACCAAGTCGCCGCTGGCCGCCTCGTACATCGCGCCCTACAAGGATGCCGAGGTCGTCGACGAATACACGCTCGAGGTCCACCTGTCGTCGCCGTACAAGCCGTTCCTGGACATCCTCGCCCAGGGTTACCTCGGCATGATCTCCCCGAAGCAGATCAAGGAGTCCCCGCAGACCATCTGCGAGCACCCGATCGGGTCGGGCCCGTTCATCTTCGAGAAGTGGACCAAGGGCCAGAGCATCACCTACCGCCGCAACCCGGACTACAACTGGGGCCCGAAGAGCGCCAAGCACACCGGCCCCGCGTACCTGGACCGGCTGGAGATCCGCTTCCTCACCGAGGACGCCACCCGCTACAACGCGCTGGCCTCCGGCGAGGTGGACGCCATCGACTTCACCCCGCCGCAGAACGTGGACGAGGTCAAGGCCAACCCCGACCTGGGCTTCCTGAGCGCCGTCCGGCCCGGGCACCCGATGGCGTTCTGGCTGAACACCTCGCGCCCGCCGTTCGACGACGTCAAGGTGCGCCAGGCGCTGCTGGCCGCCGTGGACCGCGAGTCGATCATCAAGGGCATCTCGTTCGGCCAGTACCAGGTCGCCAAGGGCTTCCTCACCTCCTCCACGCCCGGGTACGCGGCCGGGGTCCCGATCGCCTACGACCCGGCGAAGGCCGCCAGGCTCCTGGACGAGGCGGGCTGGACCGGCAAGGACAAGGACGGCATCCGCACCAAGGACGGCAAGCGGCTGACCGCGTACTTCCCGATCGCCGCGAACTTCCCCGCCCAACGCATGCAGATCGCCGTCCAGACCCAGGCCGCGGCCAAGAAGGCCGGCATCGACATCCAGATGCAGACGCCGCCCGAGCAGGAGATCACCGACCGCCTGCTGAAGGGCGACTACGACCTGACCTCGGGCCTGTGGGCGACCAACACGGCCGACGTGCTGTGGATCCAGTACTCGTCCAAGAACATCACCACCGACAAGCGGCGCGGCCAGAACGTCGCCCGCCTGCGCGACGACAAGATCGACGAACTGCTGGAGAAGGCCCGATCGGACCGGAACCCGGCCGCGCTGTACGACCAGGCGTAGGCCAGGCTGGTCGAGCTCGCCCCGGCGATCCCGTACTACGACGACCCGCGGCCGGTGTCATACCAGAAGAAGGTGCACGACCTGACCTTCACCCCGGCCTACCCGTCGCCGTACTTCTACGACACCTGGCTGGACCGATGATCAGGTTCATCGCGTGGCGGCTCCTGGCCGGGGCCGGCGTGCTGTGGGGCGCGGCGACGCTGAGCTTCCTGGTGGTGCACTTCACCCCCGGCGACCCCGCGGAGTCCATCGTCGGCGGCGAGGGCGCCGCCCCGACGCCCGAGGTGCTCGCCCAGGTCACCGCCGAGTACGGGCTCGACCGCCCCTGGTACGAGCAGTACGCCGCCCACCTGTGGCGCATCGTGCGCGGCGACTTCGGCACCTCCTACCGCCTGCACACGCCGGTCACCCAGGCCATCGGCGAACAGGCCTGGGCCACCGTCGAGCTGGCGCTGGCCGCCGCCGTCACCGGGCTCGTGCTGGCCGTCGTGGTCGCGCTGGCCACGGCCAAACGGCGGCGCTGGATCCGGGGCCTCGCCTCGGTGTCGGAGCTGCTCGTGGCCTCGACGCCGGTGTTCTGGCTGGGGATCGTGCTGCTGACCGTGTTCTCGTTCGGGCTGCGGCTGTTCCCCGCGACCGGCAGCCACGGGTTCGCCTCGCTCGTGCTGCCGGCGCTCGCGCTGGCGCTGCCGATCGCGGGCGTGCTCGGCCACGTTCTGCGCGAGGCCCTCGAAGAGGTGCTGGACGAGCCGTTCATCGTCTCGGCCCGCAGCCGCGGCCTGGCCGACACGGCCGTACGGGTGCGGCACGCGCTCAGGCACGCCCTGCTGCCGCTCGTCACGATGACCGGCTACACGGTGGGCGCGCTGCTCGGCGGCGCGGTCATCACCGAGACGCTGTTCACCCGGCAGGGCATCGGCCGCCTGCTGATCTCCGCGGTCAACGCCAAGGACCTGCCGGTCGTGCTCGGCGTCGTGCTGCTGTCGGCCCTGGTGTACGTGCTGGTCAACCTCGTGGTCGACCTGCTCTACGCGGTCGTCGACCCCCGGCTGAAGGGAAACCGGTGAAGCGCTTCCGACCCGGCGTCTGGCTCGCCGCCGCCGTGCTCGTGCTGCTGGTGCTGGCCGCCGTCGTACCAAGCCTGTTCTCCGGCCAGGACCCCCTGGCCGTGGACAGCGCACAGACGCTGCGCCCGCCGAGCGCGGCCCACCTGCTCGGCACCGACGAGAACGGCAGGGACGTGCTTGCCCGCATCGTGCACGGCACCCGCACGTCGCTGCTGCTCGGCTTCGGCGCCATCGCCATCGCGCTCGTCTTCGGCGGCCTGCTCGGCCTGGCCGCCGGGCTGGGCAACCGGATCATCGAGAACGTCATCATGCGCCTGTCCGACATCGGCCTGGCCTTCCCCGAGCTGCTGCTGGCTCTGGTCGTCATCACCGTGGCCGGCGGCGGGACGGCCAACGCGATGCTCGCCATCGGCGTGGCCAACATCCCGTCCTACGCCCGGCTCGTCCGCGCCCAGACGCTGGCCATCCGCTCGTCGAGCTACGTGGAGGCGGCGCACGCGCTGGGCCTGTCCGGGCCGCGGGTGGTGTTCCGGCACGTCCTGCCGAACGCCGTCAAGCCCGTGCTCATCCTGGCCACCATCGGCGTCGGCACAGCGCTCGTGGCCGGCTCCGCGCTGAGCTTCCTCGGGCTCGGCACCCCGCCGCCCGAGCCCGAGTGGGGCTCGATGTTGTCCACGGCCCGCAACTTCATCTCGCGCGCCTGGTGGTACGGCGTGTTCCCGGGCGCGGCGATCACGCTCACGGTCATCAGCGTGACGGTCGTCGGCCGCGCGCTCAGATTGCGATCGGAGGGGAGGACCTCGTGGTGAAGGTGCAGAACCTGCGGATCGCCTTCGGGCCGGCCGAGGTCGTGCGCGGAGTCTCGTTCGAGATCGGGCGCGGCGAATGCCTGGCCCTGGTCGGCGAGTCCGGGTCGGGCAAGAGCGTCACCGCCCGCACACTCGTCGGGCTCACCGGCGACGGCGCCCGCGTCAGCGCCGACGAGCTGGCCTTCGACGGGCAGGACCTCACCAAGCTACGCGAGCGCGGCTGGCGGCGCGTGCGCGGAGGCAGGATCGGCTTCGTGCTCCAGGACGCCCTGGTCTCCCTCGACCCGCTGCGGCCGGTCGGCAAGGAGATCGCGGAGGTCCTGGCCACGCACACCGGCCTGAGCGGCGCCGCCCGCCGCGCCCGCGTGACCGAGCTGCTCGCCTCCGTCGGCGTGCCCGAGCCGGAGCTGCGCGCGGCTCAGCTCCCGCACGAGCTGTCCGGCGGGCTCAGGCAGCGCGCCCTGATCGCCACCGCCATCGCGGCCGAGCCCGAGCTGGTCATCGCCGACGAGCCCACCACCGCGCTGGACGTCACGATCCAGGCGCAGGTGCTCGACCTGCTGGCCGGGCTCAAGAGCCAGGACAGGTCGCTGCTGGTGATCAGCCACGACCTGGCGGTGGTGGCCCGGCTGGCGGACCGGGTGGCGGTGATGAAGGACGGCGTCATCGTCGAGCAGGGGCCCACGCGGCGGGTGCTCGGCGCGCCGGAGCACGAGTACACCAAGCGGCTGCTGCGCGCCATCCCCGCCGAGCACACCAAGGGCACCCGCCTGTCCGGCACGTCGCCCGCCCCACCCCGCCGTTCTCCCGGCGAGGTCGTGGTACGCGCCGACGGCGTCGGCAAGTCGTTCGGCGGGCGGGCCGCCGTGCGGGAGGTGTCGTTCACGCTGCGGGCGGCCGAGACGGTCGGCGTCGTGGGGGAGTCCGGGTCGGGCAAGACCACCACGGCCAGGATCGCGCTCGGGCTGACCGAGCCGGACACCGGCACCGTCGAGGTGCACGGCCAGAAGTGGGCCGGCCTCGATCGGGCCGCCCGGCGCCGCCTGCGCCGGGACATCCAGACGATCTACCAGGACACGCTGGCCGCCTTCGACCCCCGCTACACGGTCGCCAAGGTGCTGGCAGAGGCGCTGGCCGTGGCGGGCGTGCCGCGCGAGCGCCGCCGCGACCGCTCCGTCGAGCTGCTCGAGCTCGTCGGCCTCGGCACCGAGCACCTCGCCCGCCGCCCGCTCCAGCTCTCCGGCGGCCAGCGGCAGCGCGTGGCCATCGCACGGGCGCTGGCCCCGGAGCCCGCCGTGATCGTGTGCGACGAGCCCGTGTCCGCGCTCGACGTGTCCGTCCAGGCACAGGTGCTGGACCTGCTGGAGGACGTGCAGCGGGAGACCGGGGTGGCGTACCTGTTCATCTCGCACGACCTGGGCGTGGTCCACCACCTGTGCGACCGGGTCCTGGTGATGAAGGACGGCCAGGTGGTCGAGGAGGGGCCCGTCGAGGACGTCTTCCACACGCCCGAGCACCCGTACACCAAGGAACTGGTGGCGGCCATTCCAAGGATTTCAGTGACATGGCACATGTGATCAAGACCGACGAGGAGGCGATCGAGGTCGCCCGCGAGCTCGCCGGGGACTTCGCGAAGGGCGCCGCGCGGCGGGACTCCAAGCGCATCCTGCCGGTGGCCGAGATCGAGGCGCTGTCGGAGAGCGGTCTGCTCGCCATCACCGTGCCCGCCGGGCACGGCGGCGCGGGCGTGCGCACCAGGACGCTCGGCGCCGTCATCAGGGAACTGTCCGCCGCGGACGGCAGCATCGGGCAGATCCCGCAGAACCACTTCTGGTACGTCGACTCCATCAGGGAGCACGGCACCTCGGAGCAGCAGGCGTTCTTCTACCGCGAGGTGCTGCGGGGCCGCCGCCTGGGCAACGCCGCCGTGGACGCCCGCGGCACCGACGGAACCCGCGAGCGCGCCAGGCTGCGGCCGGCCGACGGCGGCTACCTGATCTCCGGCCGCAAGATCTACGCCACCGGCGCGCTGTTCGCCCACTGGATCCCTGTGATCGCGCTGGACGACGACGACCTGCACCACACCGCGTTCGTCACGCGCGACACCCCGGGCGTGGCGATCGTGGACGACTGGGACGGCATCGGGCAGCGCACCACCGCCAGCGGCACGGTCCTGCTGGAGGACGTGTACGTGCCCGCCGACCGGGTGATGCCCGGCCGCAGGGACGGCGTCAGCACGTTCCGCAGCTTCGGCCTGCTCATCCACGCCGCCATCGACACCGGCATCGCCGAGGGCGCGCTCGCCGACGCCGCCGCCTTCCTGCGCGGCTACACCAAGGGCGGCTGGCCGGGCAACGAGGCCGCCAAGGTGGTCGAGGACCCGGTGGTCGTCCAGCGCTTCGGCGAACTCGCCATCCTGACCCGCGCCGCGCGGGCGCTGCTGGAGAGCGCGGGCGATGCCGTCGACCGGGCCCGCGCGAACCCGCACGAGACCGCCCTGGCGGACGAGGCCGCCGTGGCGATGGCCGCG
>NZ_JBFAMX010000396.1:0-9521 GCF_040659615.1 Nonomuraea sp. NPDC049784 | reverse complement strand
CGCGGCGTGCCCCACCGCGCGCATGAAGTCCTCGGCGTCCTTCTCGGACGTCGAGGCGAGCCACACGACGGTCTCGCCGACCGCCCGCACCGCCAGCCCCTGCGGGTCGGGCTCCACGACCTCGACGGAGACCCCCGCCTCCTCCAGGTACGGGAGCTGCGGGTGCGCGGCGGAGCCGGTCAGCACCGGCCCGGAGCGCAGCGCCTGCCAGGCCTGGTGGCTCAGCAGGCCCGGAGCGATCCTGGGCGAGGTGGTGACGACGATCAGCGGCACGTCTTAACCCTGCTGTTGTTGCTGCTGCTGCGCCTGCTGGGTGGCGGCCTTGCCGAACCGGCCCGCGTCAATGAACAGCGACGGGTTCTCCTGCGACGGCGACGGGTTCACCACGCCGAAACGGGGGTTGAAGGTCGTCTTGATCGCGGAGAACTCCTTGCGCAGCTGGTCCGTGCCGGCCTGGCCGGCCGCCTGCTGCAGCTTGGTCATCCCGACGGCCGTGCGCGCGTACTCGCGGGCGTAGGTCGGCGCGACGCCCAGGGCCAGCAGGTTGATCTGGGCGTTCTGGTACTGGCCGGGATCCAGGAGCTTGGCGTCGATCTCCTTGTCGGTCACCTGAACGTTGCGGCTGGCCATGAACTGCCTGGCCGCGCTGATGTCGGCGAGCCGCTGCAACACGTACTGGGTGACCGGCACGCCGAGCGCCGCCTCGTCCAGGTTGTTCTTCTTCAGCGCGGCCTTGTAGGCCTCCGCGTCCGTGGTGAGCTGACTCGTCGAGATGCGCTCGTTCCCCACCACGGCCGCGGCCCCGGCCTGCACTGGGGAGGAGCAGGCGGTCAGGGCGATGCCCACCGCCGCGGCGGCCACAGCCACTCGTATCGACTTCACGTGCGTCCCTTTCCGACCGAAAACCGCCGCTAGCTTACCCGCGCTGGCTCGAGGAACAGTGCCTCGACCAGGTCACCGCACCATTTGAGCAGGTCGAGATCGCGTAGTGGCTGCCCCCCGAGCGGCTTGGTCTTGGGGACCGGCACCAGCAGCGTCTCGGCCGCCTGCTTGTATATCGCCTTCTTGTAGAGCCGGTCGAGCCGGACCTGCTGCGACTCCCTCAGGCTCGCCGGGCCGAACTTGATGTTCTGGCCCTGCAGCGTGACGTCCGTGAGCCCGGCCTGGCGCGCCTTGATCCGGAACTTGGCCACCTCCAGGAGGTTGTCCACCTCCGCGGGCGGCTTGCCGTAGCGGTCGGTCAGCTCCTCGCGCACCTCGTCGATGTCGGCGTGGGTGGCGATGGCCGCGATCCGCTTGTACGCCTCCAGCCGCAGCCGCTCGGACGTGACGTAGTCGTGCGGGATGTGGGCGTTGATCGGCAGCTCGACCTTGACGTCCTGCTGCTCCTCGCGCACCTCGGCGCCGTCGAGCTTGGCCTTCTGCTCCTGCACGGCCTCGGCCATCAGCCGCACGTACAGGTCGAAGCCGACGCCCGCGATGAACCCGGACTGCTCGGCCCCCAGCACGTTTCCCGCGCCACGGATCTCCAGGTCCTTCATCGCGACGTACATGCCCGCGCCCATCTCGGTGTGCTGCGAGATCGTGGCCAGCCGCTCGTGGGCGGTCTCGGTCAGCGGCTTCTCCGGCGGGTAGAGGAAGTACGCGTAACCGCGCTCCCTGCCTCGCCCGACGCGCCCTCGGAGCTGGTGGAGCTGGGACAGTCCGTAGTTGTCGGCCCGGTCCACGATCAGCGTGTTGGCGTTGGGCACGTCGAGCCCGGACTCGACGATCGTGGTGGAGACCAGCAGGTCGTACTCCCGCTCCCAGAACCCCACCATGATCTTCTCGAGCTGGTGCTCGTTCATCTGCCCGTGCGCCACCGCGATGCGCGCCTCGGGCACCAGCTCGCGCAGCCGCGCGGCCACGCGGTTGATCGAGGCCACCCGGTTGTGCACGAAGAAGATCTGCCCGTCGCGCATCAGCTCGCGCCTGATCGCGGCCCCGATCTGCTTCTCCTCGTACGGCCCCATGAACGTGAGGATCGGATGCCGCTCCTCGGGCGGCGTGAGGATCGTGGACATCTCGCGGATGCCGGTCAGACCCATCTCCAGCGTGCGCGGGATCGGCGTGGCCGACATGGCCAGGACGTCGACCTGCGTACGCAGGTGCTTCATCGCCTCTTTGTGCTCGACGCCGAACCGCTGCTCCTCGTCGATGATGATCAGCCCGAGGTCCTTGAACCTGACCTCGGGGCTGAGCAGCCGGTGCGTGCCGATCACCACGTCGACCGCGCCCGACCTGAGCCCTTCGAGCGTGCCCTTGACCTCGCCGTCGGTCTGGAAGCGGGAGACCGGCTTGAGAGTGACCGGGAAGCTGGAGAAGCGCTCGGTGAACGTCGACATGTGCTGCTGCACCAGCAGCGTCGTCGGCACCAGCACGGCCACCTGCTTGCCGTCCTGCACCGCCTTGAACGCCGCCCGCACCGCGATCTCGGTCTTGCCGTAGCCGACGTCGCCGCAGATCAGCCGGTCCATCGGGACGCCGCGCTCCATGTCGCGCTTGACCTCGTCGATGGCCTCGAGCTGGTCGCCGGTCTCCGCGTACGGGAAGGCGTCCTCCATCTCCCGCTGCCACGGCGTGTCGTCCCCGAAGGCGTGGCCCGGCGAGGCCATGCGGGCGGAGTAGAGCCTGATCAGCTCCCCCGCGATCTCCTTGACCGCCTTCTTCGCCCTGGACTTGGCCTTGGCCCAGTCGGCGCCGCCCATGCGGTTGAGCGTGGGCGCCTCGCCTCCGACATAGCGGGTGACCTCGTCGAGCTGGTCGGTCGGCACGTAGAGCCGGTCGCCCTTGGCGTACTCGATGACCAGGTATTCGCGGGTGGCGCCCTGGACCGTGCGCTGGACCATCTCGACGTAGCGGCCCACGCCGTGCTGCTCGTGCACCACGTGGTCGCCGACCTTGAGCTGGAGCGGGTCGACCATGTTGCGGCGGCGCGACGGCAGCCGCCGCATGTCCTTGGTGGACGCCTTCTGCCCGACCAGGTCGAGATGGGTGAGCACGGCCAGGCTCGGGGTGATGAAGCCGTGCTCGATGAGGCCCGTCGTGACGTGGACGACCTTGGGCTCGGGCGCCTTGTCCAGGTACTGCTGGAGCCTGGCGGGCACGTCGACGCCCTTGAGCAGCTCCACCATGCGCTCCGCGGGCCCGTGGCCCTCGCTGAGCAGCACGACGGCCTTGTCGTCGGCCAGCCAGCCCTTGATGTCGGCCAGCGCCTTGGCGGTGTCGCCGCGGTAGGCCTCGGAGTCCTGAGCGTCGAGCTCGACCCCGCCGCCGAACGGCGCCATCGTCCACCACGGCTGGCCCAGCACGTCGGCGTGGTCGCGGATCTCCTCCAGCGTGCGGAACGCCGCCGCGCCCAGGTCGATGGGCGCCTCGCCGCCGGCCGCCGCGTTGATCCAGGAAGCCTCCAGGAACTCCTGCGAGGTGCGTACGAGCTCCTCGGCCCGCCCCCTGATCCGCTCGGGATCGCACACGAACACCGCGGACCGCACCGGCAGGTGGTCGAGCAGCAGGTCCATCTCCCCGGCCAGCACGGGCGCGAACGCCTCCATGCCCTCGACCGGCGTGCC
Organism: Nonomuraea sp. NPDC049784; assembly: GCF_040659615.1. NCBI lineage: Bacteria > Bacillati > Actinomycetota > Actinomycetes > Streptosporangiales > Streptosporangiaceae > Nonomuraea > Nonomuraea sp. NPDC049784. The sequence continues at coordinate 5,910 of NZ_JBFAMX010000396.1, read as the reverse complement.
CTCGGCGAGTTGGTCGAGCACCTCGGCCAGCGGCGGGTACTGCTCGGCCAGCTCCCGCGCCCGTACCCTGACCTCGTCGGTCAGCAGCAGCTCCCGGCACGGCGGCGCGAACAACCCGCCTTCCGCCGCCTCGAGCGAGCGCTGGTCGGCCACCTTGAACCAGCGGATCTCCTCGACCGTGTCGCCCCAGAACTCCAGCCGCAGCGGGTGCTCCTCGGTCGGCGGGAACACGTCGAGCAGCCCGCCGCGCACGGCCACCTCGCCGCGCTTCTCCACCATGTCGACCCGGTGGTAGCCGTTGGTCACCAGGCGGTCGACGACCTCCTCGAGATCGGCGTCGTCGCCCGCCCGCAGCCTGGTCGGCTCGAGATCGCCGAGCCCCTTCACGATCGGCTGCAAAAGCGCCCTGACCGGCGCCACGATCACACTGAGCGGCCCGGCCGCCGTGTCGCCCTTGACCGGGTGCGCCAGCCGCCTCAGGACCGCCAGCCGCTGCCCCACCGTGTCACTGCGCGGCGAGAGCCGCTCGTGCGGCAACGTCTCCCACGCCGGGAACACCGCCACAGAACTCGGCTCGACGAGGCTGGTCAAGGCCGCGGCGAGATCTTCGGCCTCACGCCCCGTGGCGGTGACCGCGAGCACTGTCCGCTGGTCGTGCGTGGCCAGCGCCGCCACGCCGAACGGCCGCAGCGCGCTTGGCGCGATCAGCGCGACATCGCCGCCCTCTTCGAGAGCGGCGGTCAACTTCGGGTCGGCGCGAACAAGGTCAAGTAGTCCGGAAAGACTCATCAGATACGCCCACAGCCCCACGACGGCAACACGACTACCCCCGGCCGAGTCAGGTCGCGGGGGTTCTCTCCAAGGGTACTCGCCGTCGTCCTCAACCGATCCGATAGCCAGGCACGGAGGGCCAGCGCACGGTGAGCACGGTCGAGGCCTCCTCCGCGTACCACGAATGGTCGACGCCCTTCCCCCAGACCACGTAGTCACCCGGCTCGGACAGCAGCACGCTCCGGCCCGGCAGCTCCACCCGGAACCGGCCGCTGATCAGCACCAGCAGGGCGGTGCGCTCCTCCCCCTCGACCCACTCCCCCCGCTCGTCGCCGGGCGGGTGCACGCCCCACTTGATCTCCACATCGTCGCTGTGTCTTGGATCGCCGAGGGGTTTGAAATGACCCAGCAGCCAGCCCCGATCCGCGGCCGCGTCGACACCGGCTTTCCCCACATAGACCACATCGCTCACGGCCCAGGACGCTAGCAGGGAAATGCCTTACTGAATCGGATTGGTTGATTACTGTAGGTGACATGTCTGAGGTGCGATCGGTCGCCCAAAGAGGCGATCTCTTCGGTCAGCGGGTCCGCGAGCACTGGGCCGGCCTGCTCGGCAGGCGGCTCGACGTGCTCGTCGCCGGGTGCGCGCACGACGAGCCGCTGGAACTGGAGCGGATCGAGACGAGAGCCACCGGGGTCGACGAGGACCACCCCTCGATCAGGGCCGTGCTGGGGGAGCGCGCCGACCTGGTGTCGTGGACGCTGGGCGACCTGCGCAGCGTGCCGCTGACGCCCAGGTCTTACGACGTGATCCAGGTGTCGTTCCTGCTCGAGCGGATCAGGCACGCGGAGCTCGTGTTCGACCGGCTGCTGCAGTCGCTGCGCCCGGGGGGCCTGGTGCTGCTGCGCATGCGCGACCGCAGGTCCGCCTACGGCCTGCTTGACCGGATCACGCCGTCGTGGCTGCGCCGCCCGCTGTGGCGCGTGCTCGTCGCCCCCGGCACGCCGGGCCCGTTCCCGACCGTGTACGAACCGCTGGCCTCGAGCGACGGCATGCACGCGTTCTGCCTCAGCCGCGGCCTCATGATCACCGACGACGAGCGGAACACCAGCGGCCCTGCGCGCTGGCGCGGGATCGCCGTCGCCGCGGTCGCCGCGGCCGCCAAGCTGACCAACGGCCGGTACCTCGCCACCCACGACGAGATCACCATGGTGATCAGGAAGCCACAGCACCACTTCGCCCGGCTCCTCTAGCCCTGTTCTCGGCGGCGGCCGCTTCGTCGCAGCTCGGCCACCGCGGGCCCTTGATCCTCCTCCCGAAGGGATCTCCACCGAAGTGCGGAAGACGGGTCTAGCTACACACCCACATCAATCGGTAGACTCCTTTCCTACCAATTCAATCGGAATAGTTGGGATGTTGCAGACGTGGAGTGGACCCCCGACCCGCGCGAGCTGGCCGACCTCGAGCTGCTGCTGTCCGGCGCGTTCGAGCCGCTGACCGGGTTCCTCGGCCACGATGACCTCCACGCGGTGCACGAGCGCGGCACGCTCGCCGACGGCACCCCGTGGCCCGCGCCCGTCACGCTCCACCTGCCCGCCGACGTCTCGCCCGGCGACGAGGTCACACTCCTCGACCCGGAGGGCCTGCCGCTGGCCACGCTCACGGTGACCGCCCACGAGCCGGACGGACTCACCTCCGGCCCCGTCAAGGGCCTCGGCGCGCCCGAGCACGGCCCGTTCGCGCGCCTGCGGCTCACCCCGGCCGAGGTCAAGGCCGAGCTCGGCGGGCGTCCCGCGCTCGCTGTCACCATGCGCGGCCCCCTCGACGATCTCTCCGAGATCGTCGACACCGCGAAGGAGCTCGACGCGGTGATCATGCTACTCCCCCTCTCGTACGGCGAGGCGGGCCCCGCGGTCGTACGCGCCGCGCTCCGCGCCAAGGAGAAGCTGCCCGAGGACACGATCGTCGTCTCCGTGCCCCTGGCGCCCCGCGAGGAGCCCGAGATCGACCTGGAGCTGCGCGAGCACGTCGCCACCGCCTACGGCGCCACCGAGCACCTGGCGGGCCCCGACCCCGTGCACATTCCCGGCCCCCCGCACCGCCGGGGCCTCGTGGTCTTCTTCACCGGCCTGTCCGGCTCCGGCAAGTCCACTATCGCCCGCGGCCTGCGTGACACGCTGCTGGAGCTCGGCACCCGCACGGTGACCTACCTCGACGGCGACGTCGTGCGCCACCTGCTGTCCAAGGGCCTGACGTTCTCCAAGGCCGACCGCGACCTGAACATCCGCCGCATCGGCTTCGTGGCCGCCGAGGCCGCCCGCCACGGCGGCCTGGCCATCTGCGCGCCCATCGCCCCCTACGCGGCCACGCGCGAGGAGGTCCGCGAAATGGTCGAGTCGGTCGGGGCGGACTTCCTGCTCGTGCACGTCGCGACGCCGCTGGAGGAGTGCGAGCGGCGCGACCGAAAGGGCCTGTACGCCAAGGCGCGCGCCGGGCTCATCCCCGAGTTCACCGGCATCTCCGATCCCTACGAGGAGCCGGACGACGCCGACCTGGTGATCGACACCACGCACATCTCGATCGACGCGGCCGTCTCCCAGGTCCTGGGGACGCTCAGGTCTGGAGGCTGGGTCCGTTGATCGATTGGGCGCTGATCGGCGGGTCCTTCCTCGTCGCGATCGTGGTCGGGCTGACCGGGATGGGCGGCGGCGCGCTCATGACGCCGATGATGATGCTGTTCTTCAACGTCCCGCCGCTGGCCGCCGTCTCCAGCGACCTGGTCGCCTCCGCCGTGATGAAGCCGGTAGGCAGCCTCGTGCACCTGCGCCGGGGCACGGTCAACCTGCGCCTGGTCGGCTGGCTGTGCGCGGGCTCGGTGCCGGCCGCCTTCTGCGGGGTGTTCCTGGCCCGCGCGTTCGCGGTCACCGACGCGGTGAAGTACGCGCTCGGCGTGGCGCTTCTGCTGGCCGTGGCGGGCATGGCCCTCAAGAGCTGGCTCGGCGGGCGGGGAGGGGCGTCGAACGCGCACGAGATCGTCGTGCGCCCAATTCCGACCCTACTGGTCGGTACGGTGGGCGGACTGGTCGTAGGCGTCTCGTCCGTCGGATCCGGATCTCTGATCATCGTGGCCCTGCTCGCCCTCTATCCGGCACTCAAGGCCAACCAGCTCGTCGGCACCGACCTCGTACAGGCCGTGCCGCTGGTCGCCTCCGCCGCGCTCGGGCACGTGCTGTTCGGCGACTTCCAGCTGGACCTCACGCTGTCGCTGCTCATCGGCTCGATCCCGGGCGTCTACCTCGGCGCCAGGATCTCCTCTCGCGCCCCCGGCGGCCTGATCAGGGCGCTGCTGGCGATCGTGCTGCTCGCCTCCGCCCTCAAGCTGCTCGACGCGAGCACCACGTTCACCGTGTGGGCCCTCGTGGCCGCAACCGTGATCACGGTCGTGGGGTGGCGGGTCACGGCCGCGGGACGGGCGTCGCGCGGAAGTACGGATCTCGAGCCAGCTCGCTGAACGCCCGGCCGGCGCCCGTGCCGGCGTCGAAGCTGGTGTCGCCGCGCGGTGCGTGCGGCGAGTCGAAGTACAGCAGCGCCTTGATCTGCGGATACCGCTTGATCTGCCGCCGCACCGACTCGAAGAACGCGCGCTTGAACGACCGGTCGTCCGTCCGCTCGAACACACCCCACTCGGCTACCATGACCGGCTTGCCGGGGAAGCGTGCCTGCATCCACCGGTAGAACCCCGGCCAGTCCGGATATTCCTTGCGGGTCTTGTTCACCAGGCCCTCGAAGTCGTTCACCTTGCCGTCGGCGTACGGGTCCATGGCCACCCAGTCGACCACGTCGTCTCCCGGGTAGAGGTCCTCGAACCAGGGCTCGGCCGCCCAGTTGGGCGCCCCCATGTACGTCATGACCATGACCGCGTTCTTCACGCCGTCGGACCGCAGCCTGAGCACGACGTGCCGGAACATGGCCGCGTAGTCGGTGGCCTGCATGCCCGAGCCCGACGAGGCGTCCACGTCGTTCTCCGGCTCGTGGTGGAGGGTGAGGAAGAACCGCTCGGGGAAGGTGCGCCTGAGGTATCCGGCCAGCCGGTCGATCCTGGCGTCGAGCGCCCCGTCGGCGATCTCGGCCCAGGTGCGGTCGAACGACGGCTTCCAGTTGATCATGAGCAGCCGGGGCCTGGCCGGGTCGCGGGCCATCCTGATCTCCGCGTTGGTGGGGAACAGCTCGCTGCCCCGGTGGTAGACGTGCACCACGTCGGCCGAGGCCCCCATGCGCGCCTCGGCGCCGCGCAGGGCGTGCTCGGGCTGCTCACCGGTGAAGACCTCCGGCGCGATGCCCCACCAGGCGCCGCAGGACGGTATGAGCCTGGAGGTCGCCGTACAGGAGGGCGGCGAGCCGGAGGCTTCCTTGACGGCCACGGGCGCTCGCGCGTTGGAGCCCTCAGCCGTGGAGCAGGCGGCCAGCACCGCGATAACGACCAGAATGACCGCGGTGTTCGTGGTGGTATGAGAAATTCCCCGTAGCTGCAAAGCCTTTCAACCCCCTTGTCGAATGACCCCCGCCTATCAAACCTGAACCTTGCCATGTCGTTCCTCGAACTTCAGCCAGTGTGCCGAGTCTCTCCAGCTGACGGCAGGCGAAAGCCCGAAGGCACTTTCCGGACATTTCAATTTATAGACGGCTTTACCTTGTACCCGACTCGAGAAAATCTTGGGTATTCGGCTTGGCTGATAATCGTCCGCCCTATAGTGGGCGCACATCTCGACGCAATTCCAGGAGACCCTCCCCAATGAGCTCAGGCACGGACCTGGACGAGCACCTTTCGCTGCTGCGCAGGCGATGGCTGCTCCTGGTGGGCTGCGTCGTGTTGGGCGGCACGGCCGGCCTCGCGCTCATGCGGCTCACGCCGCCCTCCTACACGGCGACCACGCAGGTGCTGGTCATGCCGGTCGGCTCGCAGGAGCCGGCCAACCAGGTGACCAGCCGCCAGCGCGAGCCGCTCAACCTCGACACCGAGGCGCAGGTCGCGCAGTCCGCCGTCGTTGGCCGGCGCCCCCGCCCCCCACCGCGGCGAGGGGGAACCCCCCCCCGCCGCCGGGCGAGGTCAAGCCCCCCCCGCGGGGGGCGGGGATGGC